>NZ_JBHLWE010000003.1:0-10188 GCF_042432925.1 Paracoccus niistensis
GTCCGCGCGGCCTGAGCCTGAAGGGGAAAGGGGCACTCACGCCTCAAGCCGCCTTTCTGCAACATGTGTAACCGATGGGGCTCTGTTGCACAGATGGTCTGATGGCCGTGGGTCCCCTTTCCCCGGACAGACTCATTCCATAGCTTCGGTGACGGGTATGCCGAGCGCAGTGTAACCGTTCAGGACGGCAATCCGGACCTGAAGTTCGGCAACCTGGCGATCGAAGTCCCTCGCCATGAGGCGTTGCCCCAGCAGTTTAACGCAATGCATCTTCGTCTCGACGCGGCTCCGGCGGTGGTATCCACTCCATCGTCGCCAAAGCGCGCGGCCAAGGTATTTCGCAGCGCGCAGGGCCTCGTTGCGCGCCGCGGCCCCGGCGGTGACGGTCTTCCATGGCTTTGCGTTCCTGCGGGGCGGGATCACGGCGTGGGCACCGCGATCGGCGATCGCATCATGGCATTTGCGCGTGTCGTAGGCGCCGTCGGCCGTGACGCTGGCGATCTCCTCGTCCGCCGGGATCTGGTCGAGCAGGTCGGGCAGGACCGGGGCGTCACCGATGTGGCTCGCGGTGATCTCGACGGCCCGGATCTCCAGTGTTTCCTCGTCGATCCCGAGGTGGATCTTGCGCCAGACCCGGCGCTTCGGGCCGCCATGCTTGCGGGCGTGCCATTCGCCTTCGCCCTCGACCTTGATCCCGGTGCTGTCGATCAGCAGGTGCAGCGGACCCCTGGAGCCCCGATACGGGATGTTGACGGCCAGGGTCTTCTGGCGGCGGGACAGCGTGCTTAAGTCAGGCACTGTCCAGTCCAGGTCGGCCAGGCGAAGCAGGCTCTCGACAAACCCGGTTGCCTGCCTGAGCGCCATGCCAAACAGCACCTTCAGGGAGAAGCAGGTCTGGATCGCGGCATCGCTGTAGGTCTGCTGTCGGCCACGCCGACCGGTCGGCGCTGCCTCCCAGATCATCTCGGGATCGAACCAGATCGTCAGCGAGCCTCGGCGCTTGAGCGCCTCATTGTAGGCCGGCCAGTTCCTCGTCTTGTAGGTCAGTCGTGTGGGTCTGCTCATGTCGACCAGCTACCATGCTGGATTCACGGCATGAATCCCTCTGGGGATTTGTGCAACAGAGCCCATGGACGAAGACATATTCGGTGAAGCAACCGTTCCCCATGGACGCGAGACCCACGAGCAGGAGATTGCCAAGATCTTCCTCGATCCAGACGATCTGCTGGGCACTGTCGGGCTCCGGCCTGACGACCTCCCGGTCCCCGATCACCAGGCGCTCGACATCGGGATGACGCGGCGTGCCCTCGATCCGCGCCGTGCCGTGGGGCGTTTCGACTTCTGCGATCTGCGCCTCGGCGCCACTCGCCGCCACGAGCGCAAGGCCGAACACGGCCGCCAGGATCTGTCGCATGCCTGCTTCTCCAATCGTCTCCCTTTGTCCATCCTGCGGAGATTGGCGCATTGCCGAAAGCCCCTCTCTTCGACTTCGGGCAATATCGAGAGGGCTCTGCCGCGTGGCCACAACACCGCGCAAGGCAATGCAACCTGAGATCGCGTGCAGCGCCGCGCCATTTCGTGCTAAGATTGACTTCTCGGCCGAGAATTGAGTCCCGGGTCCCAGCGACCTGATCGTGATCGCAACAACAGCCTTCCGGCTGTGGATATTGAAACTCCTCGCGCCGGCCGCGATTGGGTAGCGCTGGATTTATGCCCAGTCGCAGCGGTCGCCTCAACATATGCGGAGAGAAGTCATGGCGTATGTGACCGTCAACAATGACACCAATTCCCGCCTGCTGTTCTCGATCTTCAACAAGGGAGACAGCGGCGTCCCTTTCCACGCACAGTGGATCGACGCCGGGCAAAGCGGCCAGATGAATATCGGAAAATTCAACGAGGTCGGTGTTGGCGTGCAGATTCAGGAAGGGGGCAGATGGATCGGCGGCGATCCGAAAGACCCCCCGTACTTCGGGCCCCAGAGCACGGTGAGCGCTCTGTCCATCCTGGGAGGTCAGCCTATCGGGTGACGAGTCCCGGCCTTTCCTGATCCGCCTTCCAGGCGCCCGATCCGGATCGCCAGCGGTCCGGATCACAATGGAGGGCAGTGTCAGATAAACTCGGCTTGCCGGAACAGCAGCGGCCACCCTACCCTGCGGGCATGACCCAGCGCAGTCCCTTCCGGTACTTCAAGACCTCGCCCGAGATCATCCGACTGGCGGTGATGCTCTACGTCCGGTTCCCGCTGTCGCTCAGGAACGTTGAAGACCTCCTACATGAACGCGGCATCGACATCAGCCACGAGACGGTGCGCTTCTGGTGGAACCGCTTCGGCCCGCTGTTTGCCGCCGAGATCCGCCGGCAGCGCGTGTCGCGGCTGCGGGCCGGACCGCAGTGGCGCTGGCACCTGGACGAGGTGTTCGTGAAAATCAACGGCCGGACACACTACCTCTGGCGCGCGGTCGACCACGAGGGCGAGGTGCTGGAATCCGTCGTCACCAAGACCCGAGATTGCAAGGCGGCGCTGAAGTTCCTCAGGAAACTGATGCGCCGACATGGGCCAGCCGATCAGCTGGTAACCGACAGGCTGCGGTCTTATGGCGCGGTCTTGCGAGACCTCGGAGCGTCAGCAAAGCAGGGGTGCGCCCGGCACGCCAACAACCGGGTCGAGAACTCACACCTGCCGTTCCGGCGACGAGAACGGGCCAAGCTGCGCTTCCGGCGGATGAAGACGCTTCAGCTCTTCGCCGCGGTCCACGCCTCCGTCTCAAACCACTTCAATCAGGATCGCAGCCTCTCGCGACGCCAACACTTCAAGGACAACCGTACCGCTGCTCTCACCGAGTGGCGCCAGCTCGGCGCCGCCTGAGAGGCGGCCCGGCTGCGAACACTGAGACGAGTTCGCATTGGTCTGACAGCACACTTGCGAGTGGTGAAAGGAAGATGGCCTGACAGTCGAACAGTGTTCCGAAAACCTCAGGCGCAAAATGGCTCTTCGAGGCCGGCCCCTTTATGAGAATCGGGACGCGCGGATCTCCATCTTGGCAGCGGCCAGAGCGCCGACATGCCGGATACGTTTGTGCAGACTGCTCAATCCAGTTCCAATCAGCGCTTGCAACGGGGCGGGCCGTACGTTTGCGCCCGCAGGCTGGTCGCCGTGCGGTGCGCCTTGAGGTAGGTGGCATCAATCATGATCGTCTTCGGTTCAGGGCTCGCCGCGGCCAGCCCCTCCATCATCCGCGCGAAGACGCCCATATCGCCCCATCGCTTCCAATGATTGTAAAGCGTCTTCGCGGGACCATACTCCCGGGGAGCATCCCGCCATCGTAACCCATTGCGGTTGATGAAGATTATGCCACTCAGCACACGCCGATCATCAACACGCGGCTTACCATGGCTCTTCGGAAAGAAGGGCCGCAGCCGCGCCATCTGCTCATCGGTCAGCCAGAAAAGATTGCTCATCGATCAGTCTCCTCGCGGAGCCTGAATCACGCAGCAGCAGGCAGATCAATAGGTCCTGACCCTAGGTACGGTGCGTGCTGAAAAATTTGTCAAACCATAGGTCTTGCGCGTGCTGCTCTGAAAGCTGCAATGATTGCATCCGCCAACTGTTTCTTATTTTGCTCGCCGAGCTGAGCATCTGATGGCTCATCGCCGAAGAATGGCTCGATCAGTGCCGACGGTTGTATCTGTGTGAGGCTGAGGTGTCCGCGCCCGCCAGCACTTTGATCCTTCAGCCCTCGGTCTAGAGGCTTGACCCGCTTGTATACGGCGACAAGCTCAGTTTGTAGCGCCTGCGCCCACGCCCGCGAGCCAGGATGCGCGAACAATGTCTCCGTTCCCCGCGCTTGTTTGTTGAATGCATTGAAGTGTAACTCAACCGTCGCCTCGGGACGCCATTGCCGGACCCGGGCGTAGGCGCCAGTTATACCGCCATTGTCGCGGAAGAAGACGTTGCAGCGGATGCCGCTCGCCTCGGCTCTCTGTTTGACTATCGCGGCCAGTTCGCTGTTCCAAGTATACTCGAACCGTGCTGCGGTAGGACTCGAGGGTAGGGGCGGTGCCTTTCCTTCGGCACCGGGGCTGGAACGGGTGTGGCCAACGACAATTGCAAGGCCATTGCCAGCAGACTCCCGTGCATCAGCATCCGCGGCGGCTTCAAGCTCGCGAAGATCCAGCGTTGCCTCAGTAACTTCAAGATCATCGACCAGTTCCTCGAGGTAGCGCGCCGCTTGGGCAACGCGTTCCCCTGCCGCATCGTCTTTATTTCGGGGAAGCGACTCTGCTCCTTCCCGCCCGCTGCTGAGACGTGTCCTCGTTGCTTCGATTTCTCTATTTAGCTGTTCGATGATTTGCTGCTTGTCCACTGACAATCCTCCTTGGGCTCACGATCGGGATGGAATGGCCTGACGTTTCACGTCTTCTACAACCGAAGCGATCCAGAGCCCCTCATTAGCCGAGTAGCGTCCTGGCTTGCCGTTCAGCCGGCGCATCCCCATTTGTGAGCTCTGTGGATCGTACTTCCCACCAGCATGGTGCAGAGCAATGACGCGCCAGGTGTCATCAAAGACCGGACTGCCTGAATTCCCCGGCGAGGTTGGGGCGTGATAGTGCACACGGCACTGGTCCGGTGTCGGCGGACATCCCGCTGGCGGACCTTCGTGGTCAAGCAGGCGGTTGTCCTGGAAGGCTATGTGCAGCTCATCACCGCTTGGATGACCGATAATATACACGCGCGCCGGCGGCTCGAGACGCGGCAGTATATCGATGATCGGGACAGTCGGCACCTGCGAGGTGTCACCAGCCAATTTCAGGAGCGAGTAGTCAAGTCTAGCATAGGGTGACTCCGCTAAGACTTCTGACACCATGTAAGGTCCTCGGGCAGGGCCTTCTGCTGCCTCGAAAGTGATTTCGACGTTCTCAGGCCGCTCGGCATCTTCGGCTCCTGCCCGATTGACGACATGGTAGTTTGTGAGAACGAGCGTCTCGCTAGCGGGTTCAAGACCAAAGTCACCGGCGCGCACAGCAAATCCTGTCCCAAAGCGACCGCCGTGTAGATGACGGATGGCAGCCACAGAGGTCGCCCGGTCCAGCCCGCAGCGGTACCATGTCAACGTCTGAGCGTTGGTGGTTCCCAGCACCTTTTCGGCCTGCTCCTTACTTGGTGTACCGGCCGATCGCATGGCACGGACATGGTCTGGGGTGACCGAAAGGACACCGCCTTCGCGAGCTGCCAAGGCAGCATCAAGGAGCTGCATCAGGGTTTCACCACGCGCTCCGTCCTTGTGGATCTCCCAAACCTCCCGGAACTGGCGCATGGTGCTGGCATAGTTGAACGGCGGGATGCTCTCGTCGCGAACGTAGACACCGATTGCGGTCTCGGCATCGTCCCACTCACCGAGTGCGACATGCGCCTCACCTTTGGTGGCCCACCACCAGGCGCCGCAGTCGGCGGCGTGAGTGGTGTCCAGCACCTTCAGCACGTTGCGCGCTACCTCCTGTGGGCTGAGGTCGGGTGCCGGGTCAAGCTTGCGGCGCCGGGCCGCGTAAAGGCAGGCTGCCAGGTTGATCCCGTGCCAGTAGTTCGCCGGGTTGTTCTCGAAGGGCACACGGTAGCTGTCGACAGCCTGCTCGATCGCCTGCGCTGCCTCCGCCTGTGAATGGTCGGCGCAATCCATGAAGATCTGCTTGTATGCGCGACCACGCAATCCGTGCAACTCGCCTGCGTCGGACGCGCCGATGCCAGGTGCCCGAAGTGCGCGATCAAGGAGGGCAATCGCTGGCAGGCAGGCGCCTGTCTCGATGAGGCCCTGCGCATAGAACCCGGCAACTACAGAATCGCCCGGCCGCAAGCGAGCGGCGGCCTCGGCAAGCTTGACCAGCCACAGGAACTGGCGCGCATCCCGCACGTCCTTCAGCAGTTTCCTTGCCTGCTCTAGAGCTTCATCAGTTGGCCGCAGCCGAAGTAGCGCGAGGGTCGCTTCGGCACGTTGGTCAATGTCGTCTGCGCCTTCGCAGGTCGTGCTCACAGCTCGATCCCGCGGATGTACTCGGCAACGTATTCGGCGACCTTGTCCTCAATCAACGCTTTGTTGCGCTCGAAGACTGGCGCATTGAGACTGAGGCTGGCGCCAAAACCGCGCAGTACAGCCTGCGTGTCGGAGGATTTGAAGAACAGGACCTGCGTGAGGGTCTTCACGGCCTCAAGTTCAAGGCAGGCGAGGCGAACCTGAAGTGCCGTACCATCTGTGGCAGCAGCGTGGCTGATCTGGAACTGGTTCGCCGAAGCGCGCCTGCTCTCTCGATCAAAGAGGGTTATCCAAGGTCTGTCCTTATCAATGTTGGATAACCCCTCGAGTACGGCAGTGACCATGGCCGCCGCGGCCACGCCAGGGCCGAGCAGCACCGTCAGCAGCGGGATGATTTCCTTATGCACCTCGCCCGATACGTCCGACATCTTTCGCTCGGAGGTTTCGTCGCGCTCAATGATCCACCCGGTGTTGGCGAGAACCTCGAGATAGGCTCGGTACCAGGCACTGCCGCCGGCGGTTTCAACTGCTCGGTTGGCGGCGAGTTGCGCGAGAAGAAACGAATTGGCGATCTGCGGTCGCAGCACCGCCGGAATATCAGCGGCGAACTCGGCGATCTGTGAGCCGATCGCGACGGCTTGGTTCTCACCTTCCTGGTAAACTGGCGGTGCGCCCCCGGTCTCAGCGGACATTCTTTCCCGCGCGACGGGCGTTATTTCCGGGAGGCTGATGCCCTCGATGAAGCTATGCGCTGCAGCTGGATCGGCAACATCGAATCTTTCGAGCAGAGGCATACTGCTTCTCCTAAGAACTCTGTAAAAACGCTACCCCATAGGCGAAATCCTGTGCTCCTCTGAGACTCTGGTCAAGCCGCTGCGTGACTGACGTCGACCAAGCCGATCTGACACGTTGTTGTCGTTGGAGCCCAGAACCTCAGAGACTCCAAGGACGTGCTGGCCTGCCCCAAGGGAGTGGTCCGTTTCCAATCTTAGTGCATGACGGGTTGAGCTGCTACCCGAGTTTGGACCACCTGGCTGGTCTTCTCCGGGGGTCTTCCGATCAGGGTGGGCCATGAGCCGCTGACCGGATTGCCAGTTCTGAGCTGCTAGCCGAGTTTGGACCACCTGGCTGGTCTTCTCCGGGGGTCTTCCGATCAGGGTGGGCCATGAGCCGCTGACCGGATTGCCAGTTCGATCGGGGGTTTGTTGCCGATCGCGCTGTGGGGTCGAACCTCATTGTAGTCTCTGCGCCAAGCCTCGCATTTTCGAACCGCGTCGTCGAGGTTCATGAACCAGTGCGTGTTCAGGCACTCGGCCCGGAACTTGCCGTTCAGGCTCTCGATGAACGCGTTGTCCGTGGGCTTGCCGGGCCGGCTAAAGTCGAGTGTCACATCACGCTGATAGGCCCAGAGGTCCAGGTCGCGGGAGATGAACTCGCTTCCGAGATCGACCCGGATGGTCCTGGGCAGGCCGATCTCCCGGCCGACCTGTTCCAGGACCGCGATCACGTCCGGGGCACGGAAGCTGAGCCGTGGCACGATCGCCGGGGAGAAGCGCGAGAAGGTGTCGACGATTGTCAGGATCCGGATCCTGGTTCCGGTCGCAAGTTGGTCATGAACAAAGTCCATGGCCCAGGTTTCATTGGCCCGGACCGGCGGACAGCGGTCATCCCGAAGCTTCGCCTTCACCCGCCGCTTCGGCACCTTGTTCCTCAGCTGAAGGCCCAACTCCTTGTAAAGCCGGTAGACACGCTTGGCGTTGATCTCCCAACCCTCGCGTCGCAGCAGCACATGGATACGGCGGTAGCCGTAACGCACCCGTGTCTCAGCAATCTCCTTGATCCGCTTTGTCAAAGCGGCCTGCGGACGGCGCCGGCCCTTGTAGTGATAGCTCGACCGCTTCGCCCGGAGCACCGCGCAGGTCCGCCGGATGCTGACCTTCCACGTGGCCCGAACTTCATCCACGAGCTGGCGCCGCCGCGCAGGCCTCAGAGCTTTTTTGCGAGCACGTCCTGAAGCATCGCCTTGTCCAGGCTCAGATCGGCCACGAGCTTCTTCAACTTCGTGTTCTCCTCCTCGAGCTGGCGCAGGCGCCGCATCTCGGAGGGCATCAACCCGGCATACTTCTTGCGCCAGGCGTAAAAGGTCGCCTCGCTGATCCCCGCCTTCCGGCACACCTCGCCGACAGCCGTGCCGTCCTCCGCCTGCCGCAGCACGAAGGCGATCTGGGCCTCGCTGAACTTCGATCTCTTCATGGGTCCTCTCCATCTCCTCGGCCCAAACCTAAACTGGAAAATCCCAGATCGGCGCGGTCCAGAAAACGGGCAGCAGGTCAGAGGGTCATCGAGGCTCTCAAGAAGCACTTCGTAGCTGAATGCTCGAGACAAAGCTGCCCGGTTGCGCAAGAGTTTTATTTTGACTGGCGCGATAATAATGTGCCACCAGGTAGCCCGCTCAACCCTAAACTGAAGGAGTATATTCAAACGTCCAATGTCTTTGTTGCCGTGGTCACGGAGTATTACGAAGAGAGGAGAGCCGGCTGGGAATTCGAAGAGTTCGTCAGAGTCTCACGGCCAAAGCGGCTTCTCCCTATTCTGATCGGAAGGGGATCACCTGATGTATGGAACAGGTTGAAGGAGAAAGCTCTCGTACCGCAAGAAGAGCTGGTTTATCTCGACCTGACGAGGGATGGGCTTTCCGGCAACGACTTGACGACAAAAGGCGAAGACGAACTCAAAGCGGCTTGTAGGGCGGCGGTCGAGTTTGTCCGCAATAACGCCACTACGACCTCGGAGACGAAACCGGGCAAGCGCCCTGGCGTCGTGGGGCACTGTCAGATAAACCCGGCTTGTCCGGCGGGCAGCGGCCGCCCTACCCTTCTGGCATGACCCAGCGCAGCCCGTTTCGGTACTTCAAGACCTCACCCGAGATCATCCGCCTGGCCGTGATGCTCTATGTCCGCTTCCCGCTTTCATTGCGGAACGTCGAGGACCTGCTGCACGAGCGCGGCATCGAGGTCAGCCATGAGACAGTCCGCTTCTGGTGGAACCGGTTCGGCCCACTGTTCGCCGCCGAGATCCGCAGAAAGCGGTCATCGGCCATGCGCTCAGGCCCGCAATGGAAGTGGCACCTGGACGAGGTGTTCGTGAAGATTAACGGCATCCAGCATTACCTCTGGCGCGCCGTCGACCACGAGGGCGAGGTGCTGGAGTCCGTGGTTACCAAGACCCGCGATCGCAGGGCAGCCCTGCGCTTCCTGCGCAAACTGATGCGCCGGTATGGCTCTCCGACCAAGATCGTGACGGACCGCCTTCGCTCCTATGGCGCGGCCCTTCGCGAGCTCGGAGCAGGTGCGAAGCAGCACTCGGCGCGGCACGCGAACAATCGCGTCGAGAATTCACATCTACCATTCCGGCGACGAGAACGAGCCATGCTCCGCTTCCGCCGCATGCGAAGCCTGCAGATGTTCGTCGCCGTCCACGCCTCCGTCTCAAACCATTTCAACCAGGACCGCAGCCTCTCCCGCCGTCAGCACTTCAAAGCCAACCGAGCCGCCGCTCTCGCCGAGTGGCGGCAGCTCGGCACCGCCTGAAAGACGGCCCTGCTGCGAACACTGAGACGAGTTCGCATTCGTCTGACAGCACACCTCGAGGAGTTCCTTAGACCTCTGGGACTGTGGCGGCGTCGCGCCCAGTCCCTTCTCGGGATCGCGAGATATGCTGCTAGCAATGAGGGCCGCTTCCCGTCCGACCCTCGCGAGCACCGCCAAGTCCCCGCGGTCGGGCAATACGTTTCCAATGCAATTCTTCAATTCCAGTACGGGCGTCCGGCGCCGCTATTAGACGTGAACATGGCCCGCGTGATTGAGCGGTTTGTTCGCCCGAGGAAGCTCGCCGACATTCGCCATGACCCGTGGCTGCAAGAAGCTTTCCATTGGCTCGTGCGCCGGGACTCGCGAGAGGTGAACTGGGCAATACTGGACTTCGCAGCCCTCGTCTGCCGCGCGCGCAACCCGCTTTGCCCAGCTTGCCCTGTCAGCGCCCGGTGCAGCTACTTCAATCGGGAGGGGAATACAGGCCTGCCCTTTATCGCAGGGACGGCCCTAGGCTCAGGACCCATTGTCTTCATGGCCAGAACATGACGGTGGCTGCGAGGGGTCGACGC
>NZ_JBHLWE010000030.1:0-16165 GCF_042432925.1 Paracoccus niistensis
ATGCGTCGACCCCTCGCAGCCACCGTCATGTTCTGGCTATGAAGACAATGGGTCCTGAGCCTAGCTTCGCCAAGACATGCCTTGCAGCCTCATCGGTGTTCACGACACAGGTGGCCGCCTAGCGCAGCTTCGACAACGGAATGGAGGCGCTCAAGGGGTAGAGGAAATACGCTGCATTGATGGACCCGCAGGCCCGCAAGCGCCAGCGCAACACGGCCTCCCAGCTGGCTCGAGCGGCTCAAATGCCCCGAATACTTCCAGCCTTCCGGGCAGGGGTCGGGCTTCACCTTTGAAGCTCACGAACTCGCGCTCGTCGCCTTCTTCGACGGTGTGGACCCCTACTCCTTTTGTGCCCAGAATCTCCTCCTTGCGCCCAAGGTTCTGGCCGCATGGGCCATCGGCGATGCCGTCTTGGGCAGGTCGGCAGATCCGTCGGAGGACTGGACTCCGATAAGCGCTCTTCTTGCATGGGATCCTACGCTCAAGCGCCTGGTCGATCGTTGTGAACGCGAACTGGTGACTCTCGGGAAGGTGATATGCGACGCAGTCGATCTGAGCACGGCATGGAGGTAGCAAGGGGCGGGAAGCGGACTGTAAGTGGTGCAGCATCGCAGAAGCGGACTGCCTTGGTGCGAACGTCCGTTCGTTCCGCAACCTAAAGCGTTACGGTGCTGAACTGCGCCTGGATCTCGCCTCGCTTACCGCTTCAACCTGCGGCCCCAAAGCTCTACCAGTGTGGATCTTCTGAGGGCAATCATGGAAGGCCTAGTTGCGGGCACTGTCTTGGGCTACATGGATGCCAAGCCACGCTTTGCCGCAGCCAGAAACCTCTGAACCGAGACCCTGATGCTGCACGCGCATACCCGGCTTGACCATCGTAACGGCGCCTCTGCCATGGTCCGCTTCGCGGCGGATCATCCGGAATACATCACAGGAGCGAAGGCAGGCCCTTGGCGGATGCAGATCCCGCTCGGCAGCTTCGAGGTGCGGCAGGATGGAGAGACGCTTTTCATTGCGGCAGCGGGGGGTGATCCCATCGGCCTCAGCTACATGAAGCTGATCTTCGTGGATCATATCCGTGAGTATCTTGCAGCGGAGGTGGAGCTTGAGTGGGAAGGCGATGGTCAGCGCCATGGCATCCCGCCGTTCTTCCGCGAGGCGCGGGTCACGGCAACGCGTCGCCTGACCCCCACGATGCAGCGCGTGACCTTCGCCGTCCCGAACCTGGAAGACCTGCCGCTGGACGAGCTTCACGTCCGTCTGCTGCTGCCCCCCGAGAGGCGCAGGGAAGACCTGCCGCCTGTCTGGCCGATGCTGACGGCGAGTGGTGCGCTGAGCTTTCCCACGGGCCCCGATACCTTGCTGGCTCGCGTCTATACCATCCGCCATGTCGATCGGGCACGGGGCGAGGTGGACATCGACTTCGTGCTTCATCCTGCCGCGGGACGATCGGCCGGAGATTGGGCTGCGACATGCCGGCCGGGCGACGTAGCAGGGCTGTTAGGCCCCGGCGGCGGGGCCATCCCTCAAGCGCCACGGTTGCTCTTGCTGGGGGACGAGACGGCGATGCCAGCCATCGCGCGCATGCTGGAGGCTGCCTCGCCTGACACCACCTGCGAGGCAATCATCGAGGTGGACGGCCCGGCAGATGAACAGGTTCTGGCCGGCCCGGTGGAGTGGCTGCATCGGCGTGGTGCCGCGGCTGGCACAACGCGGCTTCTCGTCGAGGCACTGGCCCGCCGACAGCCGTTCGATGATCTTTACGTCTGGGCCGGGTGCGAGTTCGACGCATTTCGCGAGATCCGCCGCCACGTTCGCTCGGTCTGGAAGATGCCGCGCGACCGGCACTTGGTTGCAGCCTACTGGCGGCGCGGGGTGGCCGGTGAAATGGCGGAAGAGCCGCACCACAGTTCGGCCGCCTGAAGGCAGGCGGCCGGGTTGTTCCTACAGGCGCAGGGCTGGGGCGGAGGTGATGGCCAGACGCCCGAGCATCAGGACTGCCAGGACGGGCAGGACGGCGCTGAGGCCAAAGAAGATGCCGTAACCCGCGCGCTGGGCAACGATCCCTGCGCCAATCCCCAGAACCATGCTCAGTGCGCCATCAAGGCACTGGAAGAGTGTGAAGTCGACCCCTCCCTGCCGCGGGTCCGACCACCGCATGAACTGCGCGTAAAGTGCAGTGAACCCGATGGCCGACAGCGCCGATCCGGAAAGAAGCGCGGCCGCGACCGGCAAGGCAGGTGGCAGCATGACCCCGGACCCGCTCAACGCCAAGCACAGCATCAGGATGGCCTGAGACATCAGGGCGCCGCTCATCGTTGTCCGCACGCCCCACCGCTGGACAGCGGCTCCGCCAAGGAGCGCACCCAGAAGCCCAAGAACCAGGCTGCCAAAGCCGTTGAGCAGGCCCACCATCTCAAGGGGGATGCCCATATCGATCAGGAAGGGTCCCAGCATCCCCAGGGACAGCTTCTGGGCGACGACAAAGATCGCCGTCAGCATCAGCCCTTGGCGAATATCGCGCCGGGCGAGCGCGCGGCGAAGGCTGGGCCGTGGGCCCTCGACCCGCGATGACGCGGACCCCCGTGCCGTCATGGCGAACCAGATCAGCAAGACAGCGACCAGCCCGGCCATGAACCAGACGGCCCCGGTCCATCCGATGCGGGCGACCATGACAAGAAGAAGCCCGGCACCGATCGCCGATCCGACATAAGCGCCGCCGACCTGCGCGGCGTTGCCCCAGCCGAGTTCAGCGCCGCGAAGCACGCCGACCGCATGGCCGTCCACGGCGATATCCGCGGTCGCGGTCGCAAGAGCCACGATCCCCAGCGCGACCAGCACCGGCAGCAGCGAATGGAGCGGCAGAAGGCCCGTGATCCCCAGCCCGGCCACAGCGACGCTTCCACCAATGGCCACGATCGCGGCGGTGCGGTTCGGGCGACCTGCCGGGAGACGCCAGGCCTCCACCCAGGGAGACCACAGGAACTTGAGCGCCCAGGGCAGGATCAGCAGCGACAGAAGCCCGATCCGGTCGAGCGGCAGTCCCTGGTCGCGCAGGACGGCGGGCAGGCCGCCCCAAGTCAGCCCGCCGATCACACTCTGGGCAATATAGGCGGCCCAGAGACCTCCCAGCAGTGGAAGCCTTGCAGCACCCATCAGAACCGGCGCCGCAGGCTGGCCGTCCAGGTGCGGCCCTCGTCCTCGTAGCAGTAGCCAGCGGTGCAGACGGCCTTCTGCGTGTCGAAGACGTTCTTCACGTTCAGCTGCATCTGGACGCCCGGAACCTGCGGAAGGTCATAGTCCACCGCCATATCGACAAAGGCGCGGTCCTCGTTGGTCAGCGTGTTCTGGTCGTCGCCGTAGCTTTCCCCGACATAGCGGACTCCGGCCCCCAGCCCGAGCCCGGCCAACGGACCATCCTGGAAGTCGTATTTGCCCCAGACCGACAGCACGTCGTTCGGGGTGCCCGACAGTTCCTTGCCGACGGTTCCGGCGGCACCTTCCTCGATCTTCACACGCTGATGCGTGTAGCTCGCGATGGTGGACCAGCCGTTGTCCCAGTTCGCGGCCAGCTCCAGCTCCACCCCGCGGCTGTTCATGTCCAGCTGGCGCTGCTTGTTGCGCCCGCTCGAGGCATCCAGCACCACGCCATCCCGCTGGTCGATGTCGAAGAGGGCGGCGCTGAACAGCAGGTTCGTGCCCTCGGGCGCGTATTTCAGGCCGATCTCGCGCTGGGTGGCGCGGGTCGGTTCGGCGGGACGGGAGACCTCGGTCGTCACGTCGTCATAGACCACGCCCAGGTTCGGCGCGAAGGACGTGGACAGGTTGGCATAGGCGACCAGCCCCGAAGGCCAGTGATAGCTGACCCCCAGCCGGCCCGAGCGGCCGCTGTCGGTCTGCTCGCTTTCGCTGCGGTCGGCGGCGGTCGAGGTCGTCTCGACGCGGTCGTAGCGCAGGCTCGCGAAGAGGCGCCAGTTGTCCCAGCTCATCTGGTCATGCAGGTAGATGCCGGTCTGTTTCGTGTCCTGCGCGTTCGCGAAGGGCACGTCCTGCGCCGCCGTATCCGCCGCCGAGACATAGCCGAGCAGGCTGTAGGCCTCATAGTCGGCATGGGTGATGTCGATCCCGGCCAGCACCTCGTGCTCGATGGCGCCACTCGTGCCGTTCCATTGCAGTGCGGTATCGGCCGTCGCGGTGTCCACCTTCTCGAGGTAATGGCCCCAGTAGCGCGCCAGCGTGCCGCCCGCCGGATAATGGCCGCTGTATTCCAGGTCGGCATCCACCTGCGACAGCCGCGCCGAATGGCGCAGCGTCCAGGCGTCGGTCAGGCGATGCTCGATCTCGTAGCTCAGGCGCCACTGGTCCTGCTTGAAGTCGTTGTAGTCGGGGTCGCCCTCGTAAAGGTCCGAGACCACGCCATAGGCCGGGTTGTAGAAGGCCGCCGTGCCCCCGGTCAGCGAGCGCGACCATTCCGCCAGCAGCGTGGCGCGGGTGGTGCCGTTGTCGAAGCTCAGCGCCGGGGCGAGATAGGTCTTGTCATCGGCATAGCCGGGCAGGTCGGTGTTGGCCTCACGGTAAAGCCCGGTCAGGCGGAAGGCGAAGCGGTCGTCCGCCAGCGGGCCGGACCAGTCGCCCGCGATCTGGGCGCGGTCGTTGCCGCCGGTCGTCGCCTCGATCTCGCGGAAGCGCTCGTCCTTGGGGCGCTTGGTGACGATGTTGACGATGCCGCCCGGTCCGCTGACGCCATAAAGCGACGAGGCCGGCCCCTTCAGCAGGGCGATCCCCTCGATGCCGTAGGGCTCGATCTTGTAAAGCGCGGTCGGCGCGTTGAACTGGCGCAGCCCGTCGCGGAAGACGCCGTTGTAGAAGGCGGGAAAGCCGCGCAGCGTGAAGGCGTCGAAGCGGCTGTCGAAGCCGTAGTTGTTGGGATTGGCGCTGGCCGAATAGCTCAGCGTCTCGTTCAGGGTGCGCGGGCGCTGGTCCTCGATCTGGTCCTGGGTGACGATGGTCACCGCCTGCGGGATCTCGGCCACCGGGGTGTCGAGCTTCGTCGCCTGGCGCGAGATCGTGGCGACATAGCCCGACTGACTGAGCGTCTGGTCGCTTTCGGCCTCGATCACCACCGTATCGAGGACGACCGCTTCCTGCGCGGCGGCAGGCCACGCGACGCTGACCAGCAGCAGAGCACGAAAGGGCGCCCTGAACAGGGCAGGCACACGGACGTCGCTTGAAGATACTTGCATGATGAGTTCCAGCCAGCAGGGAGCGGGATCCTCTGATCCCGGATCGTGGTGTCGCTGGCGGAAGCTGGCGGATGTCCGTGCTTTATCGAAGTCGGGGGACCAGTCAACTGTCGTTATGCGGATGGGTGGGATCCGCGTGAGAGGCTGGTCTCTTGGCTATTGTTTACGGCCCTCATCGAGATGTCGCGACGTGCCGCTGTGCCATGGTCAGCCTTGCAATTTACCGTCCTAAGGTCGCGCTAGGGATGATCACCCGGCGCTCGGTCCCTGCAGGCCGGGGGGCGGGATGGCCTCGGCGTCGGGAGCGCGGCCGTAGTGGCGGAGGAGGCGCATGATTGGTGTCACCGTCAGCCCGTGTAGGAGGGGCGAGACCAAGATCACCAATCCCGCAATGGTCCACAGGTGCTCGCCGCTCTCGAACTCCATGTGGTTGAGCCCATAGGCCAGGTAAGTAGATCGAGCCCACGCCGCGGATGCCGATGTGAGCGGCCGGTTTGAAGAAGCTGCTGTGCAGCATGCGACCAGACACGAAAGGCAGCTGCTTTGGGCTGCTGTCTACCCTCTAGTTCCTTGGGGCGTCACCATGATGCTCTCGCATCTGGTCCACATTGCCCAGGCTGCCGGGATGGGGTCTCTGGCGCAGCACCCTGTTCCACAACCAGGTCGCCGCCCACAGGACCAAGCCTATGGCAAGTAGCCATCCTGCGATGCGATACTGGTCCATCTGCGCCGCGCTTCTCGCCCAAGGACCGGCCAGGAAGGCGCAGGTCGCCGCACCGATCCAGGGCAGGATGGAGGGCGCGCGGAAATGGGCATGGCCCACAGGGTGCCTGCGCAGCACGATGAGCGAGATGTTGACGATGGTGAAGACGCAGAGCAGCAACAGCGACGTCGTTCCTCCCAGCAGGCTGACGGCCGGCATGTCAGAGCGCGTGACAACGAAGTAGATCAGTCCGAAGGCCAGCGCCGTCGTGAAGAGGATCGCCACCCAGGGCGTGCGGCGGGTGTGATGGACCAGCCCGAGGCCATGCGGCAGCACCCCTTGGCGCGCCAGCCCATAGATCAGCCTGCTGGCCATCAGCATGTTGATGAGCGCGGAGTTCGCCACCGCAAACATGCCGATGAAGGGAAAGATCGTATCGAAAGGCAGGTTGGGAGCCCCCGCGCGCACCACCTGCGTCAGGGCAGAGCCCTTGTCGGGGTCGGACAGATCGCCCACGGGCACCAGAGCCACGGCGCAGATCGACACGAGGATGTAGATGACGCCCGTTATCGCCAGACCGGTCAGCATGATCCGCGGGAAGATGCGGACAGGGTCCTTGACCTCCTCGGCCATGTTGACCGAATCCTCGAAGCCGACCATCGCGAAGAACGCCAGCGCAGTGGCGGCGGTCAGGGACAGAAAGGCGCCCTTTTCCTCGGAGGACTGGAAGACCATCACTTCTGAGAAATCGGCGCGGCCTTGGGCCATGGCATAGAAGCCGACAAAGATGATCATCAGCAGGCCCGTCAGTTCCACGCAGGTCAGGACGACGTTCGCCTTGACGCTTTCGCCCACGCCGCGCAGGTTGATCACTGCGACAAGCGCCATGAAGCCAAGGGCAATCAGCAAGATGCCGGCGCTGCCCCTCGTGAAGCCCAGACCGAAGCCGTCGTTCAAAAAGCCCGCAAAGGCATTCGATGCGGTCGAGGCCGAGGTGATGCCGGAACACATCACGGTAAAGGCCACCAGGAATGTCAGGAAATGGATGCCGAAGGCGCGATGCGCGTAAAGCGCGGCCCCTGCCGCCTGCGGATAGCGCGTGACCAGTTCCAGATAGGAAACGGCCGTGATGGTTGCGACCAGGAAGGCCACGAGGAACGGCGCCCAGGCGGCACCCCCGACCTCGGCCGCGACGGTGCCGGTCAGGGCGTAGACGCCTGTCCCAAGGATGTCGCCGACGATGAACAGCAACAACAGCTTCGGGCCCATGACGCGGTGCAGTTCAGGCTGATGTGGTGTGGTGGCCCCGGTCGGATATGCGTCAGACATATCGCCCCCCAAACTGGCTTCCGTTCAAGAATGTGCGCCAAGCTGGACGGCGGCAAGAAAATTCACCTGCGATCCCGGAATCTCCGCTCGGCGAGAGCGGGTCGTTCGATCAAGCGAGACATGTCGGAAGGCACGGGTCGCCTCCACGTCATCGGCATAACGTGTTCTTCCGCCGACGGGTAATCCAGTGGCAGCATCTCCCGCGCTGCTCAGGTTGCCGCCATCAGGTGCCGCAGCGGACATGAGCAACCGTATCGAAGAAGCCACAGTGAAGCACAGCGGCTAGGTGGCCGTCCTCGAGTTAGGGCGGACTCTAATCGGCGGTGGAGGAAAAATCCCATGGCAGGTCAGCGCCATCACGTCAGGCTGCACCAAGGCGGCGAGGACATGTTTCCTGTCAGCCGTCCCCCACAGAAGGCGGGATCTCACGAGACATGACAGAGAGGATCGGGCAGGCCATGGCAGCCTGCCCTGTCACGCTTGCGTGGTGATAGGCGCCTGCGTTCAAGCACGTGTGCTGATGATCCCGGAACAGGCACCATTTCGGTAACCGCTCTCACCTGCTTTACGCCGGCTTTACGCTCTTCCACCGCTTCGACATGGCATCTTTACGGCACCTCCGCTCATCTCTGCCTCATCAATGCAGACAGGAGGCTATCGTGCTGCCAGACGTCCTTTTCATCGGCGGGGGCCTGCTGGTCTTCGCAGTAGCGGGGTTGGCGGTGGTTGCCGCCAACCGGCTGTGAGGCGCGGACATGGATCTTGACCTCATCCTCGGCGCGGGCCTCGCGGGCGTGCTGCTGATCTATTTCGTGATCGCCCTTATCCTTCCCGAAAGGTTCTGACATGGCCGGCGATCTGACCTACTTCGCCCTGTTCCTGGCGGGGCTGACGCTGCTCGGCATGCTGGTCGGCCCCTACATGGCGCGGGTCTTTACCGGGCAAATCCGGATTCTTGCACCGGTCGAAACCGCGCTTTATCGCCTGGCCGGCGTCGAGGGGCGAGGGCAGCGCTGGACCGCCTATGTGGCGGGCGTGCTGCTGTTCAATGCCACGGGCTTCGTGCTGCTCTATCTGGTCCTTCGGCTTCAGGGATATCTGCCCTTCAACCCCCAGGGCTTCGGCGCGATGGAGCCGGGCCAAGCCTTCAACACCGCCGTCAGCTTCATGACCAACACCAACTGGCAAAGCTACGGCGGAGAGACGACCGTCAGCCATTTCACGCAGATGTTCGGCCTGACGGTGCAGAACTTTGTCTCGGCCGCGACCGGCATCGCGGTCGCGGTGGCGGTGGTGCGGGGACTGGCCGCGCGTTCGGCGGCCGACCTCGGGAACTTCTGGGTCGATCTGACGCGCGCGACGCTGTATCTGCTACTGCCCGGCGCGATCCTCATCACGCTGGTGCTGGTCTGGCAAGGAATGCCGCAGACGCTGGCGGGGTCGGTTACCGCGATCACGCTGGAAGGCGCGCAGCAGGTCATCGCCCAGGGGCCGGTCGCCAGCCAAGCGGCGATCAAGATGCTGGGCACCAACGGCGGCGGGTTCTTCAACGCCAATGCTGCGCATCCCTACGAGAACCCGACGGCGCTGACCAACCTCGTCCAGATCTACGCGATCCTGATCATTCCGGCGGCCTTCCCCTTCTTCTTCGGCCGCATGGTCGGTGAACGGCGGCAGGGCTGGGCGATCTTCGCCGCCATGAGCACGATGTTCGTGGCCGTCCTGCTGGCCGCCTATTTCGCCGAGGCCGCGGGCAATCCGCTGCACGCGGGTCTGTCGGAACCCGGCGCCAGCATGGAAGGCAAGGAAACCCGCTTCGGCCTGGCGCAGACGGTGCTGTTCGTCGTGGCCACCACCGTCGTCTCCTGCGGGGCGGTCAACGCCATGCACGACAGCCTGATGGCCCTGGGCGGCATGATTCCGCTGTTCAACATGCTGCTGGGCGAGATCATCTATGGCGGCGTCGGCGCCGGCTTCTACGGCATGGTGCTGTATGTCGTGCTGACCGTGTTCCTCGCCGGGCTGATGGTCGGGCGCACGCCCGAGTGGCTCGGCAAGAAGATCGAGGCGCGCGAGATGAAGCTGGCGGCGCTGACGCTGCTGGTCATGCCGGTAGGGGTGTTGGTGCTGTCGGCAGCCTCGATCCTGACCGGCGACGCAACCTCGTCGGCGCAGGACCAGGGACCGCACGGCCTGACCGAGCTGATCTACGCCTACACCTCGGGCACGGCCAACAACGGCTCGGCCTTTGCGGGTTTCGGCGCCAACACGACCTGGCACAATACCATGATCGGGCTGGCGATGATGATCGGACGCTGGGGCTATATCATCCCAGTCCTGGCCATCGCTGGCAGCCTGGCGGCCAAGCCGCGCGCCCCGACGACGGCCGGGACGTTCCCGACCCACGGCCCGGCCTTCACCGTGCTGCTGGTCGTCACCATCCTGATCGTCGGCGCCCTGACCTTCCTGCCCGTCTTGGCCCTTGGCCCGATCGCCGAGCATGTCTCGATCGTGGCCGGCCGGACCTTCTGAACAGTCGCCCTTCCGAGGAACCATGATGTCGAAACATGAGAAAGCCGAGATCGGGCTGTTTGCGCCCGAGATCCTCAGGCCCGCCGCCGCCGCGGCCTTCCGCAAGCTCGACCCGCGCAGCTTGGCACACAACCCGGTGATCTTTGCCACCGGCCTTGTGGCGCTGGTGACGACACTGCTGGTCGCGGTCCACTGGGGCGAGCCCGGCAGCGGCGTCGCCCTGCAGATCGCGCTGTGGCTGTGGGCGACGGTGCTGTTCGCCAATTTCGCCGAAGCCGTGGCCGAAGGGCGCGGAAAGGCCCGCGCCGACGCCTTCCGCGCCACCCGGTCCACCGCAAAGGCCAGGACGCTGCTGGACCCCGCCCGCCGCGATCTGTTCGAGCTGCAGGACGTGGACCAGCTGGAGGTGGGCGAGGTGATCCTTGTCGAGGCGGGTGACATCGTACCCACCGACGGCGAGGTGATCGAGGGCGTGGCCTCGGTCGATGAAAGCGCCATCACCGGGGAATCGGCGCCGGTGATCCGGGAATCGGGCGGCGACCGCTCGTCCCTGACCGGCGGCACGCGGCTGGTCAGCGACTGGCTGGTTGTGCGCGTCACCGCGAAACCGGGCGAGACGTTCCTCGACCGCATGATCTCGCTGGTCGAAGGCGCCAAGCGCCACAAGACCCCCAACGAGATCGCGCTGAACATCCTGCTCGCGGGCCTTAGCCTCGTGTTCCTGCTGGTCGTCGCCACCCTGCCGGTGTTCGCGGGCTGGTCGGGGACCGACATTCCGGTGGTTTATCTGGCGGCGCTGTTCGTCACCCTGATCCCGACCACCATAGGCGGCCTTCTGTCGGCTATCGGCATCGCCGGGATGGACCGGCTGGTGAAGGCCAATGTCATCGCCAAGTCCGGCCGCGCGGTCGAGGCGGCGGGTGACATCGACGTGCTGCTGCTTGACAAGACCGGCACCATCACCTTCGGCAACCGCATGGCCGATGAATTCCTGCCGGTGCCGGGCGTGAGCCCGCGGGAGGTGGCCGAGGCCGCCTGGCTGTCGTCGCTGGCCGACGAAACCCCCGAGGGCAAGTCCACCGTCGCGCTGGCGGTGCAGCAGTACGGCTTTGCCGAGGGCGCGCTGCGGCAGGGCGCAAGCTTTGTCACCTTTACCGCGCAGACGCGCATGTCGGGCGTGGACCTTGTGGACGGCACTGCCATCCGCAAGGGCGCTGCGGACGCCATGGCGCGCGCCTTTCCGCAAGGCGGCGCGGGGGCGGCGGAACCCATCGTGCGCCGCATTGCCATGTCGGGCGGCACGCCGCTGCTGGTCGCGCGCGACGGTCGGGTGCTGGGCGTCATCCACCTCAAGGACATCGTCAAGCCCGGCATCCGCGAGCGCTTTGCCGACTTGCGGCGCATGGGCATCCGCACGGTGATGATCACCGGCGACAATCCTCTGACCGCGGCCGCCATCGCCGCCGAGGCGGGCGTGGACGACTTCCTGGCCGAGGCCACACCCGAGCGGAAGCTGGATTATATCCGGTCCGAACAGGCGCAGGGGCGGCTGGTCGCCATGTGCGGGGACGGCAGCAACGACGCCCCGGCGCTGGCGCAGGCCGACGTGGGCGTCGCCATGAACAGCGGCACCCCGGCGGCCAAAGAGGCCGGGAACCTGGTCGATCTGGACAGCGACCCGACCAAGCTGATCGAGATCGTCATGGTCGGCAAGCAGCTGCTGATCTCGCGCGGCGCGCTGACGACCTTCAGCATCGCCAACGATGTGGCCAAGTATTTCGCCATCCTGCCGGCGCTGTTCATCGCCGCCTATCCCGGGCTTGCGGCGCTGGACATCATGGGGCTTGGCACGCCGCAGTCGGCGATCCTGTCGGCGATCATCTTCAACGCGCTGGTGATCGTCGCGCTGATCCCGCTGGCGCTGCGCGGGGTGCGATACCGCCCCGCCTCGGCCGGCGCCCTGCTGTCGCGCAACCTGCTCGTCTACGGTCTGGGCGGCCTTGTCGCCCCGTTCATCGGCATCAAGTTGATCGACATGATCGTCGATCTGGCGCATCTGGCGTGAGGTGACACAATGTTCTCGCAACTCCGTCCGGCCCTGACGATGGTGGGCGCTTTCTCGGTCCTGCTGGGCCTGGGCTATCCGCTGGCGATGACCGGGATCGCTCAGGCAGTGATGCCCGCCCAGGCTGACGGATCGCTGATCCGGCAGGGCGACCGGGTCATTGGCGCGGCCCTGATCGGCCAGGACTTCACCCGGCAGGAATACCTTCATGGCCGTCCTTCCGCGACCGATCCGGCCTATAATGCGGCGTCGTCAACCGGCTCGAATTTCGGCCCCAGCAGCGCTGCCTCGACCGAGCAGGTGAAGGCGCGCGCGGCTGCCTTCGGCGGGGCGCCAGTGCCGTCAGAGATGGCGACGGCCTCGGCCTCCGGGCTCGATCCGCATGTCTCGCTGGAAGGCGCGTTACGGCAGGTGCCACGCATCGCCGCCGCGCGCGGGATCGAGCCGGGTGCCGTGGAAGCGGCGATCCGGTCCGCCGTGACGGGTCCGGCTTTCGGCTTCGTGGGGGCGCCGATCGTGAACGTGCTGCGCGCCAATCTTGCGCTGGACGCGGAACGCGGCTGACCTGCCAGGATGACCGAGAAACCCCGCCCCGCCCCCGAAAGCTTCCTGGCCGAAGCGAACGTCGAAGCCGGGAACGCCGGGCGAGGCCGGCTGAAGATCTTCCTCGGGGCCTCGCCCGGCGTCGGCAAGACCTACGCCATGCTGGAAGAAGCCATCGCCCGCGCGAAGGCCGGCACCGACGTGACGGTGGCCCTGGCGGAAACCCACGGCCGCCCCGAAACCGCGGCGCTGCTGGCGCAACTGGATCAGCTGCCGCGCCGAATTATTACCTACCGCGGCCGGCAGATGACCGAGATGGACCTGGACGGCCTGCTGGCCCGCCGCCCGCAACTGGCGCTGATCGACGAGCTGGCGCATTCCAATGTCCCCGGCGCGCGCCATCCCAAGCGCTGGCAGGATGTCGAGGAGGTTCTGGCGGCGGGCATCGACGTCTACTCCACGCTCAACATCCAGCATATCGAGAGCCTGAACGACGTTGTGGCCCGCATCACCGGCGTCCGCGTGCAGGAGACGGTGCCCGACGCCGCCCTGCAGATGGCCGACGAGATCAAGCTGATCGACCTGCCGCCCGAGGACCTGATCCAGCGGATGCGCGAGGGCAAGGTCTACATGCCCGCCGAAGCCGGGCGGGCGCTGATGAACTTCTTCTCGAAGCCGAACCTGATGGCGCTGCGGGAACTGGCGCTGCGGACGGCGGCGAGCCGGGTCGACGCCGAGATGCTGGCCCTTGCGCGGGGTGCGGCGCGGCCGGTGACTGCGCAGGACAGGCTGATGGTCTGCCTCGATGACCCGGCAGCAGCCAAGACCCTGGTGCGCGCCGGGCGCCGGATGACGGACCGCGCCCGCATCCCGTGGCTGGCCGCGACCGTCGTCACCCCCGCCGTCGAACGCCGCGGCCCGCAGGCGCACGCGGCCATGGTTGATGCGCTGGCCCTGGCCGAGCGGCTGGGCGCCGAGACGCTGACCCTGCGGGCCGAGGGGGATCTGGCGGCGGAGCTGATCGCTGCCGCCCGCCGGCAGAACGTCACCCGGCTGATCGTGGGCCGGCGGAAGCGGCCCGGCTGGCGCGACAGGCTTGCGTCCCGCCTACGGCCGCCCGCATGGGAGCGCTTGCTCGACCTCGGCTCCGAGTTCGAGATCACGGTGCTGACCGCCGACGCCGACCGCACTCCGCCGGTGGCCGCGCCCCGGTCCGACGGCCCCGGCTGGACGCGTCCGCTGGCCGAGGCGGCCGCAGTGACGGCGCTGGCCACCTTGGTCTCCTGGCCACTGTTCCATCTGCTGCCCGTCGCCTCGCTGGCCGTCATCTACCTGGTCGGCGTCCTCAGCGTCGGGATGCGTCAGGGAACGGCGGGGGCGATCGCCGCCAGCGTGCTGGGCTTTCTCGCCTACAACTTCTTCTTCACCCGGCCCTTCTTCTCGTTCGCGGTGGCGCAGCACGAGTCGGTTGTCGCGTTGCTGGTCTTCACCGTTTCGGCGCTGTTCACCGGCAGTCTCGCTGGCCGGCTGAAGCGCCAGATCGAGTTCATGCGCGTCAACCAGGACCTCACCGAGACGCTTTACGACTTTTCGCGCAAGATCGCCTCGGCCAGCACCACCGACGATGTCCTCTGGGCAGGGGTCGCGCATATCGCCCGGACGCTGGAATGCCATTCGCTGATCCTGATGCCCGACGGTGCCGGCAGCCTGCGGCAGGTGCAGGGCTTTCCCTCCATCGAGGAGGATCTGGACCCGGCCTCCGAGTCCGCCGCCCTCTGGTCATGGCAGCGCAACGCTCTCGCAGGGGCCGGAACCGACACGCTGCCCGCCGCGCCCTGGACGTTCGTGCCCCTGACCACGCAGGGCGCGCCGCTGGGGGTGTTCGGCCTGCGCTTCGTGGACCCGAACCGGCGACTCGATCCCGAAACCCGCCGGTTGCTGACCGCCGTCGAAAACCAGGTCGCTGTCGCGGTCGAACGCATCAAGGTCGAAGCCGACCTGGAACAGGCGCGCCTGACCACCGAGACCGAGAAGCTGCGCGCCGCGCTGCTCAACAGCGTCAGCCACGATCTGCGCACGCCGCTGGTGACGGTGATCGGCTCGCTGTCGGCGGTGGCCGAGGGCGGCCTGCCGCCCGCGCAGGACCAGGCCCTGGTCGGGCAGGCCTTGGATGAGGCACGGCGGCTGGACCGCCTGATCGGCAACCTGCTGACCATGACCCGGCTGGGGCACGGCGCGCTGAAGCCCCGCCGGACTGCGTGCGACCTGGGCGAGCTTGTCGGGCGGGCGCGCGCCGACCTCGGAGCCGCGCTGGAGCGGTTCGAGGTCCGCACCGACCTTCCCGCCGACCTGCCGCCGGTCATGGTCGATCCGGTCCTGATCGGCCAGGCGCTGGTGAACCTGCTCGAGAACGCGACGAAGTTCGCACCAGAGGGATCGACGATCCGCGTCGCCGCGGAGCCAGCGGGAAACGACGTGGCGCTGACCGTCGCCGATGAAGGGCCGGGCATCCCGGAGACCGAGCGGACCCGGGTGTTCGACCTCTTTCACCGCGCGGTGCAGGGCGACGGTCAGCCGGCGGGAACCGGCATGGGCCTCGCCATCGTCAAGGGCATGGTCGAGGCGAACGGCGGCCGGGCCGAAGCGGTCGCGCCGCCGGACGGCCGCGGCGCGATGTTCCGCCTGATCTTGCCCGTTGCGGTCGAGGCGCCCGCCCATGCCTGACGCCCTGCGCCTGCTGGTCATTGAGGACGAGGCGCCGATCCGGCGCTTTCTGCGCATCGTCCTTGAGGGCGCGGGCTACGCCATGGACGAGGCCGCCCGCGGCCGCGAGGGTATCGAACGCGCGGCGACCGGCGCCCCGCAGGTTGTGCTGCTGGACCTCGGTCTGCCCGACATGGACGGCAAGGCGGTCATCACCGCCATCCGCGGCTGGTCGGAGGTGCCGATCCTGGTGCTTTCGGTCCGCTCGGCCGAAGCCGAGATCATCGCCGCCCTGGACGCGGGCGCCGACGATTTCATGACGAAGCCCTTCGCCACGGGTGAACTGCTCGCCCGCATCCGGGCGCTGTGCCGCAGGCGGAGCGAAGACGCCGGGCAGCCCGCCACGGCCGTGCTGGGCAACCTGACCATCGACTTCGCGCGGCGCACGGTCCGGCAGGAGGGCCGGGAGGTTCGCCTTACGCGCAAGGAGTTCGACGTGCTGGCCCTTCTGGCGCGCGGCCAGGGCCGCCTGCTCACCCACGCGCAGATCCTGTCGGTGGTCTGGGGGCCGGCGCATGTCGAGGACAGCCACTATCTGCGCATCGCCATCGCCCATCTGCGCGACAAGCTGGGCGACGACGCCTCCAGCCCGCGGCTGATCTTCACCGAGCCGGGGATTGGATACCGGATTGCGGGCACCGATTCTTCAAGCTGAACATGGTGCCGCCGAAAACCGAACCCATTGTTGACGATGCTGAAAAGGAAACTTGCCGCTCACCGCTGAAGTTTACAGCATTTCGCAACCGCTTGGAAATACCGTCGCCGCAAGAATCAGGAATTGACGATACAATGACCGGCGTACCGGAGGCGAGGCAGGCCGAGGACATGTCCACCTAGGCTCAGGACCCATTGTCTTCATAGCCAGAACATGACGGTGGCTGCGAGGGGTCGACGCATGCGTCGACGGCTGACGGGAAGACCTTCGGGCATCTGTCGTATCGGGTTGCCATGCGCCGCCAGTCTTTCAGGCGGCCGAACATGATCCCG
>NZ_JBHLWE010000031.1:0-5012 GCF_042432925.1 Paracoccus niistensis
GTGGCGGTCCAGAGAGCCGCCGTCGTCGCCATAGACCCGGAAGGTGATGCCCATCAGGCGGATGACCTGCTCGGCGGTCGAGACGCGCTCGGACAGCGCCTTGTCGTCCAGCGAGGCGAGATAGGAGGCCAGCGCGCGGGCGCCGGGGCGGGGCTGGCCGTCCGCCGAGATCAGCTCGTCATGGACACCTTCGGTCCCGTAGTCATCCCAGCAGATCGTCATGATGCTCCAGTTGCCTTGTCGAAAATTCTTGCACGGGGAATGGCGGCCCGGGCCTCAGGCCGGGGCGAGTTGGTCATGGTGGGTCGCGTGTCCCCCGGCCCCGCGCCCGGCGGCTTCCCCGGCGGACCTGATGAGCCGGTGCACGAAGCCCAGCTTCGTGACGACGGGCGGGGAGAGGACGAAGGGATACAGGTCCGGCTGCCCCATGCTGCGGTTGAGCGAGTTGACCGCCAGGGTCAGCGGGGTCCAGGCCGCCATCAGCCCTTCGACATCCGGGGCCCTGTAGGGGTCGAAGCAGGGCGGTGTCGTGGGTTCCCCCTGCGAGACGCCCGGGCGAAGCGACAGCCCATAGGCGCTCGCGGTCCCCAGCGTGTCCACGATATGCAGGTAATGCGCCCAGGTTTCGGCGAAATCCTCCCAGGGGTGGCTGGAGGCATAGGCCGAGATATGGCTGTCGCGCCAGTCGGGGCGCGGCCCCTTGTCATAATGCCGCTGCAGGGCCTGGGCGTAATCCTCGCGCTCGTCGCCGAACAGTTCGCGGAAGCGGGCAAGGGTGCCGGGATCGCTGTCGCGCACGAGGCGGTCCCAGTAGTAATGCCCGACCTCGTGGCGGAAATGGCCCAGAAGGGTGCGGTAAAGCTCGCTCATCCCCTCGCGGCGGCTTTCGCGTTCGGCATCGTCGGCCTCGGCGATGTTGATGGTGATCAGCCCCGCGTCATGGCCGGTCAGCACCTTGGGCGCATCGGGATCCTCGGGGTCGGAGAGCATGTCGAAGGCCAGCCCCTCGGGATGCTCGGCGCGCGTGGCAAGCGGCAGCCCGAACTGGATCAGGGAATAGAACAGCCGGTGCCTGGCATCCTCGAGCCGCCGCCAGCGCAGGAGATTGTCGGGGTCCGACAGGTCGGGGATCATCCGGTTGTGGCGGCAGGCCTCGCAGAAATCTTCCGGGGCATCGGCGGCGACCAGCCAGTTGCACACATCGTGGTCGGCGTTGCGGCAGAAGCGGTATCTGGCCCCGGGGTCGTTCAAGGGGCGCCACAGCTCGCCCTCGGGCTCGAGCGCCACCAGCGATTGCTGCGCCGCGACATAGCCAAGGCGGTGCCCGCAGCGCTCGCAGCTGCGGTTCTCGAAGTAAAGAGCCTGGCCGCAATTCTGGCATTCGAAAAGCTGCATCGGAGATCCTGAAAGCCGGGACTTCACGGCGCAGGCAGGGGCGCCTGACCGAGGATGTTCATCTAAGCTGTTCAAGCGCCGGAAGTTTCACGCGGGGCGGGAAGATAATGATAATCAAATGTTGGTCACATCTCCGTTCACCCGATTCCGTTCCGGAGGGAGGCAGGAGAACAGGGCGCCGCCCCTGCTGCCCCGTCCGCCTCAGCGCGGCGTGAAGTCCGTGTCGGGCGTGATCCGCCGGCAATAGGCGGCCATCAGGCGGGCGGTGGCTTCGAGATCGGACAGGCACAGCACCTCGCAGGGCGTGTGCATGTAGCGCAGCGGCACGTTGAGCAGGCCCGTGGCCATGCCGGCGCGGTTGATCTGCATGGGCTGGGCATCCGTGGGGGTGGCCCCTGCGGTGACATGGACCTGACAGGGGATGCCGTCCTGCTGCGCCGCCTCGACGAGAAGGGCGAAGACGGCCGGGTTGGTGTTGGCGCCGCGGTCGATGCCCGGGCCCTTCCCGAGTTCCAGCCTGCCATGGCGGGCCAGCCTGGCCTCGGGGTAGTCGGTGGCATGGCCCATGTCCACGGCCAGCCCGGACTGCGGCGCGACGCCGAAGGCCGCGGCCTGCGCCCCGCGCGAGCCGATCTCCTCCTGCACGGTCGCGACGGCATGAACGCCGACCTGCGGGTCGAGGCCGCCGTCTTCCCGCAACAGCCGCAGGGCTTCGGCGATGACAAAGACGCCGGCCTTGTTGTCGAAGGCCCGGGCGGCGGCGCGATCGCCCATCAGCATCTGGAACCCCTGCTGATAGGTCACGACATCCCCCAGCCCCACGATCGCCTCGGCCGCCTCGCGCGAGCCCGCGCCGATGTCGATCCACAGGTCCTGCATCTTCGGCTTCCTGTCGAGTTCGTCGGGCTCGAGCAGGTGGATGGCCTTGCGCCCCACCACGCCGGGCACCCGCTCGCGCCCGTGCACCCAGACGCGCTGGCCCAGGGGCGTCGTGCTGTCATGCCCGCCGACCGCGCTGAAATACAGAAGGCCGTCGTCCCCGACATGATGGATGATAAAGCCGATCTCGTCCATGTGCCCGGCTAGCATGATCTTCATGGGTGCCCGGGGGTTCAGCACCGCCGTGACATTGCCCAGCACATCGGTGCTCACCTCGTCGGCGAAGCGGCCCGCGTAATCGCGCCAAAGCCGCGCCACCGGCTGTTCATGCCCGCTGGGAGAGGGCGCGGCGATCAGGGAGGTCAGGAACTCCAGCGAGTCGGTCTGCATGTCGGAACCTCTTGGAACACATGGGTCGGGACGGCATCGCGGCGACAGGCCCGCCATTCCCGACGCAGGGAACGCACGGCAGGCCCCGCCCGCTCCGTCGGGACGCGGGACTGCGCGGATCTGCGGAACAAGTGGCGCGCTGCCGTGTTCGATCCCTGGACCGACAACACAGGAGGCCCGGGATGGCCTATACCGACACCAACGCGACCGGCTCGATGAACTCGGACCTGGCCAGGCAGCAGTATGTGATGGGCGTCCAGAGCGCCCATGCCCTGGAAAAGCAGGCGACCCAGCTCATCAACCGGCAGCTCGAGCGCATCGAAAGCTACCCCGAGGTGGCGGCGCTTCTGCAGCAGCACCTTGCGGAAACCGAGGTGCAGATCCAGCGGCTCGACACGATCCTCGGGGAACTCGGCTCCAGCCCCTCGATGATTAAGGATCTGGCGACCCAGATGTCGGGCAACATGGCGGCGATCATGCACACCGTCATGTCCGACGAGATCATGAAGAACCACTTCGCCAACGTGGCCTTCGAGGCCTTCGAGCAGACGACCTACCGTTCGCTGATCGCCATGGCGCAGACCGCGGGCTTCCCCCAGCACGTGTCCGCCTACGAGGCGACGCTGGCCGAGGAGGAAAAGACCTTCTCGACGCTTCTGGGCATGACCGAGCAGCTGACGGTCAAGTTCATGCAGCTGTCGGCCGAAGGCGAGCAGGCCAAGCGCTGAACCGGAAAACAGGAGGGCCCGCCCTAGCGGCCCTCCTGTCCCGCGGCCCCGGGCAGGGGGTGGCACAAGGGGAACGGGCATGAACCGGCGTCTCGGCCGGCGCGGCCTTCTTCTGTCCGCCGCCGCGTCCTGCGTTGCCGCCCCCACGCACGCACGGTCCGAAGGTGCCGCGCCCATGACCCATGTCGTCCTTCTGGGGGACTCCGTCTTCGACAACGCCCCTTACGTAGCCGCCGGGCAGGAGGTGATCGCGCATCTGCGCCGCCGCCTTCCGCCGGAATGGAGGGCCACGCTTCTGGCCCACGACGGGGCGGTGCTGGCCGGGCTGCGCGATCAGGTCCGGCAGTTCCCGCGTGACGGCACCCATCTTTTCGTCAGCGCCGGCGGGAATGACGCCCTTGGCTGGACGGGGGTCTTCGCGGACAGCGCCACGACCGTGGCCGGGGCCCTGATGCGGCTCGCCCGCCTTCGCCGTGAATTCGAGGGCCGCTACCGGGCCATGCTCGACGAGGTGCTGCGCCTGGGGCGCCCGACCGCGATCTGCACGATCTACGACGTCCGCTTCCCCGATCCGGCCTACCGCGAAACCGCCGTCACCGCCCTTGCCCTGCTGAACGACATCATCACCCGCGAAGCCGGGCGGCGCGGGCTGCCGCTTCTCGACCTGCGCGTCCTGCTCGACGAGGACGCGGATTTCGCCAATCCCATCGAGCCCTCCGCCCAAGGCGGCGACAAGCTCGCCCGCGCCATCCTGCGGGTGGTGGAGGGCCACGACTTCGCCACGCCGCGCGCCTGCATCTTCGCCGCGCCGGAACGGCCCTGAGCGGAGGCGGGGGCACAGGGGGTGTGCCGGGCAGAGGCTCGACAGGGCTGCCGCCGGTCGTCTTGCGCAACCGTGCCGCCGGAGGGGGCCGGGAGATGTCGGGGGGCTTCTTCTCCTGAAAGGCAGGACAAGGGGATCACCCCGATTCACCCGGCGATGCCCGTCGCCCTTTCCCCGCCTTCAGCGGTCCGCGTCAGTCTGCCGTCAGGTGGAACCCGCAAGAGGCCCTGAGGACGCGCCTTCATGGCAGCATGGGTTTCCCGCGCCCCGCGCCCATGTCGGCGCGAGGCGCGCGTCGAGGCAGCCTTGCCACAGGCCACGGACCGTGCCGCGGCGGGCCTGATGCAGGAACCGGCAGCGCCGTCCCGCGCCGTGGTGCGTCATGCGCCCCCGATCGGCGTCATCACCTTGCCGCTGCCCTCGCAGTCCGGGCAGGTCCTGCCATCGACCTTGCCGGTGCCGTCGCAGTTGCGGCAGGTGTTTTCGCCCGATCCCGGCGTTCCGGGAGGCACGGCTTCAGGGTTTTCCGTCTGGCTCACCGCAGGCACTCCTTTTCCATGGTCATCGAGGTCCTTGACCCGATCAACGGAAGCCGCCGATGTTTGTTCCCGGCACCTCCGCATGATCGGTCAGGCCTTGCCTGCGGCGTGGCATCCTCTCTGGTGCTCACGAGCGCGGGCCGCCATGGACATCGAATTTACATAACTCTGGTTACTGGAGTTCCAGTTCTGTCGGGGGGACGCGCTACCTTGGAGTGCGACTTTTGATCCTCAACAATGTGTTGGGCTTTGAAAGGA
>NZ_JBHLWE010000032.1:0-10765 GCF_042432925.1 Paracoccus niistensis
AACAGCACCTTGATCGACAGGCAGAACTGGATCGCCGCGTTCGAGAAGACCGGCGGGCGCCCCGCACGGCCCTCATGCGGCGCGTGCCAGCCCATCTCCTTATCCAGCCAGATCAGCAGTGACCCGCGCTTCCCGAGCGCAGCGTTGTAGGCGGGCCAGTTGGTGGTGCGGTAGCGGGCGGGCTTGGGCTTGCTCATTCTGCCCGTCTAACCGCATGGATTCGTGAGGTGAATCCTTCCCGCCGAGAGTTCTGCAACAACGCCTCAGCTGGTAGAAAACAAGAGCGAAGATGGCCACAGAGAGGATGTATCGCTTCATGTGCGTGGGCCCTCGAACAGCCGGGTGCATTGGCGGTTTTGCGACTCCTGCCCTTGAAGAAACTGCCTCCTGTGGATTTGATTCAAGAGCCAGCGAGAGATGTGATACGTGTTGGATATGCAATTCCCGGCCGGCGGCCTCTGACCTGTATCCGCCAGGCGAAATTCGTGTCCGCCCCATAAAGCCGCGCGCCGACACGAACGCCTGAAAAAATGGAGAAGCGCCTAATCTCGAGTTGAATCTGACCGGGATCTGACCGCCTCGCTCATGTGATCGCGACACGTGTCGCTGGCTAATCTCGTATATTTCATGTAGGCGCCGTCGATTGCACGCGCGGCAGCTGCTTTGCGAAATCTGTGATCTGCGCAGCGCAGAAGGAAATGCTTGACCGCTCGGGACGCAAGTTCATCGTCAATGAAATCGTGCTTGTACTTGCCTATGGCATATTCCAGGTTGTCAAGTTCAGAAAAGACGAACATGTTATAGCAGTGAGACTGCACTTCATTATCAATTGCGCACTCCAGGGGACTGATTTTCTTCTCGCGGGAACACCGCATCCAGATATCGTACCTCTGATTGGCAATATCGAGCCGGCTGTAGTAACTGTCAAACGACGCGCTGCGCTTGTCACGGCGCCAATGGCTGTATGCGATGCAAATGCCAATGAATGCAACAAGCGCAGTCAAGACATCAACCACCAACTCGAACACACCCTTATTTTCGGGCTTTCCAAGGCTTTGGCCATCTGACGAAGCGCCGTGCAATTGATGCAATTCTGATGCCGGGAAGGCCGCCAGGATGACAATGACAAGAACCACAAGAGCGCCCTGTAAAAACGTCCTCCATCTCCGGTAGTGACGGCGGAGCCATGATGCAATGCTCTCCGGTTCACCGAAATTATTGTTCACCAGGTCCTTCAATATCCCGCGGGATTGTTCCAGCAGGGCATCTTTTTCTGGAACGGGGTCCTGGCACATTGCTGTCCGCCTCCACGGCAGAAATGCCGTCACAGGCCGCAGAGCGATCGCAGGGACCGGAGTTCCGGCGTCCAGTAGCCTGCCACTATCGCAACCGCGGCACCCAGCAAGACCAAGAAGACGGGCGCAGTCAGTCTCGGACCCCACCTCGGGTTCTTGAGCCCTGCGGTCATTGCCGCAAGCACGAAGATCCAGCGTGGATCGGCCATGCCGACCAGAGCCATGACACCGATCATCGGGATGCAGCACCCAACGCAGGTGATCCCGTAGCTCCACCCACAGCGGAAGGCTGCCCCGGTGCGTCCTTCGGTTCCTGACCAATGGCGGGCAACAAGGCCGAAGGGATTTCGACATGCGCGCTGGCAGACACTGGCAAGGGGCGAGATCTGGTAAAGGGCGGAGACAACGAGGACGCCCGCGGCGAGGCGTTCCGCCCCGCCCGGCGGCAGGGTCCCAAGCGGCGACTCCAGGACCAGCAGTAGCGTCGAGAATGCGGCGCCCGCAGCAAGCCAGGCAGCCCAGAATCCAGCACCGCCGAAGCCGGCCGCGGCACTGCCACCGACCCGGGCCAGAACCTCAAGAAAAGGCAGCGCGGAGGGAAGCATCATCGCTCCGACCATGAGGGACCAGAGCCAGGCAAAGACCACGGCTCCCGCGAGAAGGCGCAGGCCAGCCCCGGGCGCTTTTCCCGCATCAGGAAGCCACCCTGCGCCGGGAGGAAGCGTCAGGAGTCCCGCGCAAATGACCGCAAGCGCGAGACCGGCAAGAGTGAGGCGTCCTGGCCCTGCCGCGGCAATGCTGCGCAAAGGTTCCAGGTCAGGCTTCCCGTGCGGGATCATGGGTGTAGGCGAAGGGGCCACGCATGGCGCTTCGCTCCCTCAGATCGATATCAAGGCCGTGCCACGGCAAGGCCACCTTGAGAGACCGGGCGACTCCGACCTCGGCAGGATCGCCAAGCACGGCGGACAGCCGCGCGTCGCTGAGTTGCGTTGCCCGTCCCGTGGCGCCGATCACAGGCGTGCTTTCCGCAGCAATAACGCGCCCGACAGAGAGCCTTGCCCGTCGTCCCGACAGATCCAGTTCGATCTTCGCGCGAGCCGCGCCAAGAAGTGTCCCCAGAATGCGACCGAGATCCCCCAGCGGCCCTCCAAAAATTCCAGAGAATGTCCCGACAAGAAGCCGGGCTTCCTTGTCTCCGGCACCGTCATCGACGAAGAGCAGCACCTGCTGATCGGCCCCATCGCGATGGCCCTCATGCGTCGAGACGCTCACCACCCTGCGGCCGGCCATATCCAGGCCGTCGATCTGTCCTTCCCTGATCGCCCAGGCGAAGACGCCGGTGCATTCGCCATTATCCGGGCTGCGCCCCGTCCAGCACGGGCAGATGGTGAAGCAGTCGCAGACCTCGAGAAAATCTCCGGAGAGGGTGTATGGCACGCGGCCTGGCTGCGGCACGGCAAGGGGTCGGCCGTAGCCGGCGCCCAGCTGGCTGTGCCCATCATGGCCATGCGCCGCGCCATGGTCCTGCATCGCATCATGGGCATCATGCCCTGCCACCGGGATATGCACATCATCGGTCATCGTCGCCTCCACGTCTGGGGCGGACACGCCTTCTCGGCGGCTTCGGCGGCTCGCCAGGTGCCTCGCCGGGTGCCTCGCCCTCTTCGCGTCGGAGCCGATCTGCTTCCTCAAGATCCTGCGGGCTCAGGCCGAACATCGGCTCGCCCTCAACATGTCGATGGACATCTTCCACCGGTTCGGGCGGCTGAGGCGGCTCGGCAAGTCGCAGGTTCCGCAGATCTGGCCGCAGGTCAGGCTGAGCCATCTCCTGCCGCAATGCGGTGAGAGGCTGCCTGATCTCGCCGGATGGCTCCCGCAAGACCGCAGCATTCCTCCGGGGACGCACCATCTCCAGACACTTCCGGATTTCTTCGGGCGAAAGGCCCATGAACCCCTCCTTGGCATGACCGAGCAGGCATTCCAGAAGATCCCACGGCACCCCGCCCACACCATCGCTGTCACCGGGCCGCGGATCGGGATGGCCTCGCTGTGCCACGAGGCTGAGCGCCGCCTCGCGCGTGAAGGGGATACCGCCGAGCGAGGTGCCGCGTGCGCGTATGCGCAGGGGATAAAGCCCGGGTGAGAAAGTTGGAATCTGCGCCTGGAAGGTTCCTGCGCCGACTTCCGTCAGCGACACGTTCGAAAGAGAACCATCTGGCGATGTCACTTCTGCCCATACCGCTGCGCGACGATCCACCGGGACGCTGTATTCGGTAAGCGCTGCCGTAATGCTGGAAGTCTCTCCTGGCTGGACGACCGCCCGGGAAAGGCGGGCATGCATCACCAGCGTCGAATAGGCATGCGCGACGAGATTGTAGGCCACCGCGCCTCGCCGCAACTCGCGGAATACCCGCTCCCGGTCGACATCATCAGAGAGGAGCTTTCTCAGGCGCTTTTCGTCAAGACGAAGCAGGGCGTGCCAGCGGCCAGCATGGAGTGGGCGGCCCGGCCCGCCATGCGGGAGTGGCAACCGGTAATACGCCAGATCAGGGCGAAGCACGAAGGCGCCGGAAGCAACCGCACCGGGATCGAGAACGGTGCCATCCGGCGCTTCCAGGGTGAAATCGATCGCTTCGGCGAGCGGGGAGGTCAGGATCGTGTCGAAGCCGTGATCCGCAAGCGCGATGTCGATCGGAATGCGATGCGTCGGGCCGATCACGAGGTCGCCGCGCGGGTCCACAACGACCTGTGCGCCGGTGATGCCCGCGAGGATCTGGAGGAAGTACTTGCTGAGGCGGAAACGCTGATCGGCAGTGAGCGTGCCGGTGACGAGCAGGTATTTTCCGCTTGCCTGGGCAAGCGCCTCAAGCGGCCCCACGCTGATCCCGGACGGAGGCACTGTCAGATAAACTCGGCTTGCCCGGGCGGGAGCGACCGCCCTACCCTTCCCATATGGCCCAACGCTCGCCCTTTCGCTATTTCAAGACGTCGCCCGAGGTCATCCGGCTGGCCGTGATGCTCTACGTCCGGTTCCCGCTGTCGCTCAGGAACGTTGAAGACCTCCTACATGAACGCGGCATCGACATCAGCCACGAGACGGTGCGCTTCTGGTGGAACCGCTTCGGCCCGCTGTTTGCCGCCGAGATTCGCAGGCAGCGCGTGCAGCGACTGCGTGCCGGACCGCAGTGGCGCTGGCACCTGGACGAAGTCTTCGTGAAGATCAACGGAAGCACGCACTACCTCTGGCGCGCAGTTGATCACGAAGGGGAGGTGCTGGAATCCGTGGTGACCAAGACCCGGGATCGCAAGGCCGCGCTGAAGTTCCTGAGGAAACTGATGCGCCGGTATGGCTCGCCGACCAAGATCGTGACGGACCGCCTTCGTTCTTACGGCGCGGCCCTGCGCGAGTGCGGGATGGGCGCGAAGCAGGACTGTACGCGGCATGCAAACAATCGCGCCGAGAACTCACATCTACCGTTCCGGCGACGAGAGCGAGCGATGCTCCGCTTCCGCCGCATGCGAAGCCTGCAGATGTTCGTCGCCGTCCACGCCTCCGTCTCAAACCACTTCAACCAGGACCGCAGCCTCTCCCGCCGTCAGCACTTCAAAGCCAATCGAGCCGCCGCTCTCGCCGAGTGGCGGCAACTCGGCGCCGCCTAAGGGCTGGTCCCGCTGCAAACACTGAGACGAGTTCGCATTGGTCTGACAGCACACGGGGCCGAGCTGACCGCGCATCTGGGCTATGAGGAGGGCCAGAGCGCTCCGCCGGGCCAGACGAACCGGCGCAACGGATCCACGACCAAGGTGCTGAAGGGCCAGGATGGCGAACTGCCCTTGGCGGTGCCCCGCGACCGGGACAGCAGTTTCGAGCCCGAATTGGTGAAGAAGGGCCAGACCCGCATCGACGGGATGGATGACAAGATCATTGGGCTCTATGCCGCCGGTCTGACGGTCCGCGACATCCAGGCGCATCTGCTCGATCTCTATGGCCTGAAGGTCTCGCCCGACCTGATCAGCCGCGTAACGGACGCAGTTCTGGACGAGGTGCGGGAATGGCAGAGCCGGGCGCTGGACCGGATGTATCCGATCGTCATCTTCGATGCCCTGCGGGTGAAGATCCGCGACGCCGACAGTCGGATGGTCAAGAACAAGGCCGTTTACGTGGCCCTCGGCGTCACCCGCGACGGCCTGCGGGAGGTTCTGGGCCTGTGGATCGCCGAGAACGAAGGGGCCAAGTTCTGGCTCTCGGTAATGAATGAGATCAGGAACCGGGGTGTTCAAGACATCCTGATTGCCGTCGTGGACGGACTGAAGGGCTTCCCCGAGGCGATCACCGCAGCCTTCCCGCAGGCCATGGTTCAGACCTGCATTGTTCATCTGGTGCGGCACAGCCTGGACTTCTGTTCCTGGAAGGACCGCAAGGCGGTGGCTGCCGACCTGCGCCGGATCTACGGCGCCGCGACCGCCGACATGGCCGTCGCCGAACTCGATGCCTTCGAGGAAAAATGGGCCGGGAAATACGCCTCGATCGCCCCGGCCTGGCGTCGGGCGTGGGCCGAGGTGATCCCGCTCTTCGCCTTTGATCCGGCGATCCGGAAGATCATCTACACCACGAATGCCGTAGAGAGCCTGAACCGGGTCATCCGCAAGTCGATCAAGACGCGGGGCTCGTTCCCCACCGACGATGCCGCGACAAAGCTGATCTATCTGGCAATCCGCAGCTTCGAAAAAGATGGCCGCAACGTCCGCGAATGGTTTGCGGCCCGCAACCAGTTCGCCATAATGTTCGGCGAGCGCTTCGCCGCTTGAACGTATCTGAAAACCGCATGGATCGGCGCAGATACACAGAGTTTAGGACACTCTCGCTGGCCCGGCCCACTCCGAAGTAGCGGCAGGTTCGACTGACGTCGCCGCTGGTCTGCGCGTGCTCCAGGATCCTCAGCTTGCGGCGGATCTCCCGCTGGTCGTTGGTCATTGACGGCACCCTGAACTGGCCCCCTTTTCGACCGGACACCTGGGCATAGTCATGGAGGCTTAGGCATATGCCTGAGCACGTGCTTATGTCTGAGATTGAGATCATCACCGACGGCGGCCGCCGTCGCCGCTGGAGCGCGGCCGAGAAGATCCGCATCGTCGAGGAGACGCTGGACGAGAGGGCCAGCATTTCGGTGGTCGCTCGCCGTAATGGCGTTGCGCCGAACCTGCTCTATCGTTGGCGTCGCCTGATGCTGGACGGAGGAGCCGTGGCCGTGTCCGAAGATGACGATGTGACCAGCAACCGGACCGTCCGCCAGATGGACTGCAAGCGTCAAGCAAACGGTCCGGGGGACCGTTTGTAGCGCAGCAGCGGATCCGCGAACTCGAGCGCCAGCTCGGTCGCAAGACGCTCGAGGCCGAGATATTGCGCGAGGCTCTGGACAAGGCGCGCTCAAAAAAACCGATCTTGCTCGCGCGGTCGCCGCTGAAGGGGGATTTCCGGTGAAGGTCGTGGCCGACACCTTGGGCGTGGCCCGTTCAAACCTGATCGACCGGCTGCAAGGCAGGACGAAGGCGCGTCGGCGCTATCACAAGGCGCAGGACGCGGCGGTGGTGCCAATGATCACGGCGCTGGTCGCGGCGCGGCCGACCTACGGCTACCGGCGGATCACGGCGCTCCTGAACCGCCAGCTGCGTTCGGAAAGCCTGACGCCGGTCAATCACAAGCGGGTCTACAGGATCATGAAGGCCCACAACCTGCTGCTGGCGCGGAAGTATTCCGTGCGCCCCGAGCATGTTCACGACGGCAAGGTCATCGTCATGCGCTCGAACCTGCGCTGGTGCTCGGACGGGTTCGAGTTCACCTGCTGGAACGGCGACATCGTCCGCGGCGCCTTCATCATCGATGCCCATGACCGCGAGATCATCGCCTGGCGGGCCGTGGTGAATGCCGGGATCAGCGGGTCCGAGATCCGCGACATCATGCTCGAGGCCGTTGAGCGCCGCTTCGGCACATACCGCACACCCTCGGTGATCGAGATGCTGTCCGACAACGGCTCGCCTTACATTGCCAGGGACACGCAGATCTTCGCCCGTCAGATTGGTCTGAAGCCCTGCTTCACGCCGGTGCAGAGCCCCCAGAGCAACGGCATCTCGGAGGCTTTTGTGAAGACGCTGAAACGCGACTACGTTCAGGTCACGCCACTGCCCGATGCACAGACCGTTCTCGGATTGATCGGAGCCTGGATCAACGACTACAACGAAAACCACCCGCACTCAGGGCTGAAGATGCGCTCACCCCGCGAGTTCATCGCAGCTCAAACCGCAACCGCCTGAGTGTCCGGTGAAACGGGGGCAAGACCACACCCTCCTTCTCCTCGCCGGAGATTATCGAAGGTGTCTCGCTGAATCGTGCAGTCCTACACCGCTGGCCATCTACTTCAGCCGGGCATTGAAAGAGAACTGACGCAACTGCGTGGCCGGCGCGGCCGGCAAACGCATCCTCTGCTTGTGGACTCGGGCGCGGCTCGCTAGCCTGATGGTATTGCGCCACGGGGTCGGCCATGGAGCGTTGCGTCTCCGCCCTCTATGAAGCCGCGCTCAGCCCTGAGCACTGGCACGAGGTGGTCCAGGAAATTTCCGACTTCCTCGATTGCGGGGCAACCATCGTGCATGCACCTGTCGATAATTTCTCGAGCGGCCAGCTCTGGATGAAGGACGTCGATCCGGAGGTCTATCTCAAGGCACCACCGGAACTGCTCATGCCAGAGCACAACCCCGGCATCCGCGCGGCGATCCAGAGCCCCGGGCTGATGATCGATCGAAAGCAGTTCATCCCGGATGCCGCCCTGCCCGGGCATCCGGTTGCCGTCCAGTTCTTCGATCCGAACGGCATAGAGCATCTGATGATCGGCCTCACCCAAGCCGACCACGAAGTCGGAAGCCTGTTCGTCCTGAGCCGGCGCCGCAACCAGTTCGACTTTGATGCCCGTGAACGAAAGGCCGTCGATCTCCTCGCCGACCATGTGGGGCGCGCAATGCGCATGCACCGTGCCCTCCGGATGGCGGAGGCGCAGGTGAGCGCCTTCGGAATGGCGATCGAGAACTTGAACCAGGCTGTTTTCCTGGTCGACCGCGATCTCCGGATCCTTCACGCGAACCGCCGGGGCGAGGCCATGCTGGAGGAATGGAGCGGACTCGCACGCTGGCATCACCACCTGGTCCTGTCGGATCCGAATGCCCAGAAGCAGCTGGAAGCTGGCGTCAAGGAACTGACCAGCCGCTTTCCTCCGACCATCGATGTCCAGGTCATGGCGTCGCGGCGATCTTCGCCGCACAAGCTCCGGATCACGGCCCAGCTTGCCATGGGAGATGGGATTGCGGCCCTATCGCCGCGCAGCAGGGTCCTGCTCTTCGTTGAGGAGCCGGGGCGCACAGCGGAACCGCGTCCGGAGGACCTGATCCGGGTTTTCGGCATGACCGCAGCGGAAGCGAAGGTCGCCGTGCTGGCAGCGAAGCCGCTCAAGGTCTCCGAAATAGCAACTAGGCTGCAGGTGTCCAAGAACACGGTGAAGACGCAGATGAAGGCGATCTACCAGAAGACCGGATCACCGACGCGGGCCCATTTCCTGCGCGCGCTCCAGGCCTGCGAACCGGTCCTGAACCTTCACAATTGGTAAGACCCGGCGGCATTGCCGCCGGGGAATTCAACATCGCTGTCACTGCCCTCGGCCACCCATCGCCTTGATCTGTGCGACAATGCCGCCAACAGCACCAACAGCACCGGCGCTCGCGGTGATAAGTTCTGTGATCCTCTGGATCTCCCGCTGGAGCTGGATACCCACAAGATAATGGAAGATGTGGACGTGTTCGATCCTGTTGACGTCGCCAACAGGAATTTGTGCATTCCACGGATCTCGCCGGCTGCTGAAGCCATAGAAGGTTCCTTGAACGCCATATGGCTCTCGCTTGACGTTATAGCCGCTGATCGTGGTGCCTTGGGCGTCTGAGAAGAAAACCAAGACTCCGCCTTGGAAGCCCCAGAATTTGGCGTAGTTGGTAGTCTCCGTGAATGCTTGTAGAGCACCATTTCGATCCACGGTCACTGTTGTCTCCATGACTCCGTCCTGAGGAATGACGGCTCCAACTTCGGACCGAACCTTCGCACTTCTCGTGAATGGTTCGAATGCGCCATATCCCTCTATTCGGACAAATTCGTATCCTGCTTCGAGTGCCGCAGTCTCTCCCAGCCCGGTCGCTGTCAGGAAGTAATCGCCCCTTGTCTTGCCGTAGTAGAGCTTGAGGGGGAGAGTGTTTGGTTCTGAGTTTGCCTTCACGTAGCCCTCTACCCGGACAAAGTCGTATCCGGCTGCAAGTGCATCGCGTTCGGCCTCGGGGGTAGCGACCGTCATGTTGTCCTGGCGATCGGCACTCCAGAACAGCTTTAGCGGCTTCACCCCAGGTTCGCTGCCGGGAAAGGTATAGCCCTCCCGCCTGATCCATGCATAGCCTGCATCTCTTGCAGATTGTCGACCTTCCTCGGTGGCAGTGCAATAATTGTCCCCGCGATCGGGATTCCAGAAGAGATCGAGTCCAAGACCGCTCATGTCAGCCTCCATGCGACAAAGAGGTTGGAAGCAGGTTGATCGGATGACCAGCCCGACGGACGGCCCCCGGGAATCGCTGCCGCGCCATCTATGGCTTGTGCGGTTTTTCCCTGACTTCGGCTTCCGTGAGCCCAGTCTGAACGACGGGCCAATGATTCACGTCACCCTGGCGGGTGAGAAAGTGTCGTTGAATGGGAAAAAGATATCACGCCTGACATCACTCGGCCGTTGCGTAACCGGTCATCTTCCAGCGCCTGCGGGTTTCGGGATCTATCGCCGCTTTCCTGCCGTACCGGATTGCAAGAGTTTGTCGCCGAAGCCGGCGCAGGCGAACATGTCCTGCTGCGCCGAGGCTGACTCCTCCACCACCACCGGCTCCGTTGCGGGTAGCTTCTCGCTAGCCCCAGCACGAAATGGATCGAGTTTCGGCCAGGCCTCGAACAATCTGATGAAACGTTCCAGACGCCCCTTGCGATCGAGTTCAGGGAGATCGCGGTCGAGAAGGTAATCCTCCTCAGCGCCGAACCATTCCGTTTTCCAGTCCACGCCAAGGAAGATCGCAAAGGAGGCAAAATGCCTCGCGGGCTCATAGACGGCCCGCAGCGCCTCGGTGATGCCTCCGGTGGGCGTTGTTGCAGAACTCTCTCGGTGCAGGATTCACCTTGCGAATCCATGCGGTTAGACGGGCAGCATGAGCAAGCCCAAGCCCGCCCGCTACCGCACCACCAACTGGCCCGCCTACAACGCTGCGCTCGGGAAGCGCGGGTCACTGCTGATCTGGCTGGACAAGGAGATGGGCTGGCACGCGCCGCATGAGGGCCGTCCGGGGCGCCCGCCGGTCTTCTCGAACGCGGCGATCCAGTTCTGCCTGTCGATCAAGGTGCTGTT
>NZ_JBHLWE010000033.1:0-5801 GCF_042432925.1 Paracoccus niistensis
CCGCACGCACCCGCGCCTTCACGTTGTAGTCAATCACGCGCTTGACCGGCACAAGAAGCTTCATCAGCCCTCTCCCTTTCGCATAAGCGTCACCCGTTGCTGCAGTTGCATAACAATCACCGCCGCAATTTAAAGGCCAAATGTCGGCGGGAAGAACTGGCTCGCAGCGTCAAGTGCCCGAGTTGTCACCGCGCGAGGCGCCGGGCACCCACAGCAGGTCCCCGCCCGCATCGGCATTCGCCACGCGCGCTGCCACGAACAGCCAGTCGGACAGGCGGTTGAGATAACGCACCGCCACCGGATTGACGTCGCCACCCTGGGCAAGCTCGGTCGCGCGGCGCTCGGCCCGGCGCGCGACGGTCCGGCACAGGTGCAGATGCGCGGCCAGCGCCGACCCGCCCGGCAGGATGAAGCTGCGCAGCGCCGAAAGCGGCCCGTTCATCTCGTCGATCTCGGCTTCCAGCCGCCCGACCTGCTGCTGCACCGCCCGCAGCACCGGATAGGGCGCCTCGGCGTCGCGGTCCATGTTCGGGCGCGCAAGGTCTGCGCCGAGGTCGAAGAGCTCGTTCTGGATCACCGCCAGCCGTTCGGCCATCGGGCCTTCCGCATGCAGCCGCGCAAGGCCCAGCGTGGCGTTCAGCTCGTCCACCGTGCCATAGGCCTCGACCCGGGGATCGTGCTTGGCCACGCGCGAGCCGTCCGACAGGCCCGTGTCGCCCTTGTCGCCGGTGCGGGTGTAGATGCGGTTCAGGACGACCATCAGTGGCCCCTCAGCATGACGTAGATCAGGATCAGTGCCACCGCGATCGCCTGGGCGATGATCCGCCAGCGCATCATGCGGTTGCCATGATGGCGGTTGAACTCGCCGCCCCGGGCGAATCCGCCGATACCGACCGCCAGGATCACGGTGACCGCAAGGACGGCCAGTGCGGCGACGATGAAAAGGGATTGGTCGCGCATGAACGGCCGCCTTTCGCAGGTGCCCAGACTAGCTGCGCCGCGCGAACCAGTCCAGAGCGGCCGTGGGCAGCAGCCTGCGCCCCGCAGCCGCGATCTGGGTGGGACGCGTCACGCGATAGCGGGCGCGGGGGTTCGGGGCTTCCAGCGCGGCCTGGATCACCGCGCTGGTGGCCGAGGGCGGCAGCTCGAACCGGTCAGGCCCTGCGGGCTGGTAGAGGCGCTTCAGCAGGCTCGCGCGGTATTGCTGGGCGCGAGGGCTGCGTTCCCAGTCGATCCAGCGTTCGAAATGGGGGATCGAATTGGCGCGGATGCGGCTGGTGATGGGGCCGGGCTCGACCAGGATCACGCGGATGGGGGTGTCCGACATTTCGATCCGCAGCACGTCGGTCAGGCCTTCAAGCGCGAACTTGCTGGCGACATAGGCGCCGCGCCAGGGAATGCCGACGAGGCCCAGGACCGAGCTGACGTTGACGATGCGGCCCGCGCCCCGCTGGCGGAAATGCGGGATCAGGCGGCGGGTCAGGTCGTGGGTGCCGAACAGGTTGACCTCGAAGATCGACCGCAGGCCGCCGCGTGGCAGGTCCTCGACCGCGCCGGGCAGGGCAAAGGCCGCGTTGTTGACCAGCGCGTCGAGGGGGCCATGGGCCAGGGCGGCCTCGGCGCAGGCGGCGACGCTGGCCTCGTCGCCGAGGTCAAGGGGCAGGGCGATCATGCCCTCGTCGCGGCGGGCCTGCAGGTCCTCGGGACGCCGGCAGGTGGCGATCACGGTCCAGCCCGCGCGGCCCATGTGGCGCGCGGCGTCCAGCCCGATGCCGGACGAGCAGCCGGTGATGAGGACCGTGGGCAAGCGGATCAGCCCGGGAAGTCGTCGGACAGGCTGTCGGCGGGGATGAAGCCCACCTCGTTCACCAGCGGGTCGCGGACCTGGGCGAAACTGCCCTCGTCCGCATGGATCAGCTCGACCACCGCGCCATAGGGAAGGGTGCGCAGCACGCCCGCGCCCGGCTCGGGCGCCGTCTTCAGGGGCTGGTGATGGCGGCTGACATACTGCCGGCGCGGTTCTTCGATCTCCCCGGCCCCGGATGCCAGCGATCCCATTATCCCCATGGCGCGGACCTGGTGGCTTGCGGGCACCTGCTCGCTGCTGGTGCCGAACAGGGCAAGCAGCAGGAAGGTCGAGGTCAGGACAATGGCGATCAGGCGGAACATGGCAGTCGTATGGCTAAGTTCATGTCCCGATGAAACCGCCATCGCGGCCGGGACGTTCCCTGCGCCTGACGCAAATCCGTCATGTCCGTTCATCCTGTGGCGCGCAGGGCACGCATGGCTGGGCACTGGAAACCGGCCCGGCTCAGGCGTAGGTGGACGCCATGAAGAAGAAAGCCGACGCCTCCGACGCCCCCAGGCCCGACAAGGATCCCGCGCGCTCGACCGTTTCCGAGCCGCTGAGCCGGGCCATTGGCGAGCGTTACCTCACCTATGCGCTGTCCACGATCATGCACCGCGCGCTGCCGGACGCCCGCGACGGGCTGAAGCCGGTCCACCGCCGCATCCTTTACGCGATGCGCGAGCTGCGGTTGTCTCCGACCGGGGCCTTCCGCAAGTCCGCCAAGATCTCGGGCGACGTGATGGGGAACTATCACCCGCATGGCGACAGTGCGATCTATGATGCCATGGCGCGTTTGGCCCAGCCCTTCGTGATGCGCTATCCGCTGGTGGACGGGCAGGGGAACTTCGGGTCCATCGACGGCGACAGCCCCGCCGCCAGCCGCTATACCGAGGCGCGTCTGACGCTGGCCGCCGAGGCCCTGATGGAGGGGCTGGCCGAGGACGCGGTCGATTTCCGCCCCAACTACGACGGCACGCTTGAGGAACCGGTGGTGCTGCCCGCGGCCTTTCCGAACCTGCTCTGCAACGGCGCCAGCGGCATTGCCGTGGGGATGGCGACCAACATCCCGCCGCACAACCTGCACGAGGTCGTGGACGCCTGCCTGCATCTGATCAAGTCGCCGGATGCCCGGGACGAGACGCTGATGGCGATCATGCCGGGACCGGACTTCCCCACGGGCGGCGTGCTGGTCGAGGATGCGGCGACCCTGCGCGAGGCCTATCGCACCGGGCGCGGGTCCCTGCGCCTGCGCGCCCGCTGGGCGGTCGAGGACCTCGGCCGGGGAACCTGGCAGATCGTCGTCACCGAGATCCCCTACATGGTCCAGAAGTCCAAGCTGATCGAGCGGCTGGCCGAACTGGTCCTGAACAAGAAGATCCCGATCCTGGCCGACGTGCGCGACGAATCGGCCGAGGACATCCGCATCGTGCTGGAACCCCGCGCCCGCACCATCGATCCCGCGCAGCTGATGGCGGCGCTGTTCAAGGTCAGCGACCTCGAGATCCGCTTCGGGCTGAACATGAACGTGCTGATCGATGGGCGCACGCCCCGGGTCTGCTCGCTGAAAGAGGTGCTGCGGGCCTTCCTCGACCACCGGCGCGACGTGCTGCTGCGCCGATCCGCCCACCGGCTGGAAAAGATCGCCGCGCGGCTCGAGGTGCTGGACGGCTATATTGTCGCCTACCTGAACCTCGACCGGGTGATCGAGATCATCCGCCACGAGGATGACCCCAAGTCCGTGATGATGGCCGAGTTCGGCCTGTCCGAGGCGCAGGTCGAGGCGATCCTGAACATGCGCCTGCGCGCCCTGCGCCGGCTGGAGGAGATCGAGCTGCGGGCCGAGCGCGACCGTCTGGCCGCCGAGCGCGAAGGCCTGCTGGCGCTGGTCGCCGATCCCGCCCGGCAATGGGTGAAGATCGCCGAGCAGCTGCGCGAGGTGCGCGGGCTGTTCGGCAAGTCGAACCCGGCCGGCGTGCGGCGGACCGAGATCACGGCCTCCGAGGACGTGCAGCCCTTGGACATGGACGCCATGATCGAGCGCGAGCCGGTCACGGTGATCCTGTCGCGCATGGGCTGGATCCGCGCCATCAAGGGTCACCAGCCGCTGGATGCCGAGCTCAAGTTCCGTGACGGCGACGGGCCGTTCCTGGCGCTGCATGCCGAAACGACCGACAAGCTGATGGTCTTCGGCGCGAACGGCCGCTTCTACACGCTGCCGGCCAACAACCTGCCCGGCGGGCGGGGACTGGGCGAGCCCCTGCGGCTGATGATCGACCTGCCGAACGACGCAGCCGTGCTGGACATGTTCCCGTGGCGCGAGGACGGGCAGTTCCTTGTCGCCTCGAAGGCCGGCGACGGCTTCATCGTGAACGCACCGGACATCCTGGCCCAGACCCGTGCAGGCAAGCAGGTGCTGAACGGCGACGCGCTTCTGGTCCGCCGGATCGAGGGCGACCACCTTGCCTGCGTGGGCGAGAACCGCAAGCTGCTGGTCTTCCCGCTGTCCGAACTGCCCGAGATGGCACGCGGCAAGGGCGTGCGCCTGCAGAAGTTCAAGGACGGCGGGCTTGCGGATGCGAAATGCATCACCCTGTCGGTGGGCCTGTCCTGGCTGGACCCGGCGGGCCGGACGCGGACGGAACCCGACCTGAACGAATGGTTGGCCAAGCGCGGCACGACCGGTCGCATGGCGCCGCGAGGCTTCCCTCGCGACAACCGCTTCAACTGAACCGGCCCCATGGAGGAACCGCCCGAGGACCCCTCGGGCGGTTTTGTGTTTCCAGGGGCTGAGCGGTCAGGAATACAGGTTCTGCACGCCCACCTGGTCGTGGATCTGGTTGGCGGCCGCGCGGTCGATGCCCAGCGCCTCGGCCAGATCGTGCAGATAGGCTGCCTCCTGTTCGCTGTCGAAGTCGATCGCCATCAGCGACATCAGGTAGACCTGCGATTCCAGCCCCTTGGGCACCTCGCGCGCCAGCCCCTGCGGATCGACCGGCGCAGCCATCTGCTCGCGGATGAAATTGCGGTCGTCCTCGTCCAGGTCGCCCAGCTGGCCCAGCAGGCGCTCGCGTTCGGCCTCGTCGATGCGGCCGTCGGCCTTGGCGGCCTGGATCATGGCGCGCAGCATCAGGCCCGCGACGGCGTTCTGTTCGGGCGTCGGGGCGACCTCGGGCTCGTCCTGGCGAGCGACCGCATCGTTGAACACCTCGCCGAAGCTCGCGTCGTTCGAAGGCTGCGCCCCGCGCTGGGCCGGGCCGTTCAGAAGCCCGCCGAGAAGGCCGCCGAGACCCCCGGCAGCCGCACCCCCGGCCAGCCCGCCCAGCAGGCCGCCGCCCTGGCCATAACCGCCGGCCGAGCCGCGGCCCGTATTACGGGTCAAGTTGTCCAGGATGCCGCCGAGGCCCCCCGAGGCGCCGGCCGAGTTCGGCCCGCCATAGGGACGGCCCGTTCCCGCGCCGCCCATGCCCGCCCCGCCCATGCGGCCGCCCAGCACCTGGCCGAGCATGTCGCCCAGGCCGCCCTGGCCGCCGCGGCTGGACCCGGCGTTCATCAGGTCGCCGAGGAGGCCGCCCCCCGTCCGGCGCCGGCCGGGGAACTGGCCGCCCCGGGACTGCTGCTGGTTCTGCATCATGGTGCCAAGGCCCTTGGCCAGCATCACGCCCGCCGCCACGCGGGCCAGGGATTTCATCAGGGACATCGGTTCCTCCGGGGAAAGACTGGCGCCGTGCCGGGCACGGCCGTTCGGGCTGTTCAACGTGCCCTTGGCCGCGATGGTTCCGGCGCCGGCCCCGTGCGCCACAGCTTGCTTTTCCGCCGACTCGCTTATATCTCGCGGCGATGCTTACGCGAGGGGGTCGTCCAGCCGGCCGCCCGACGATCAGGAGGCCACGATGGCAAAGGCAAAATTCGAACGGACGAAACCGCACGTCAACATCGGGACGATCGGCCACGT
>NZ_JBHLWE010000034.1:0-170002 GCF_042432925.1 Paracoccus niistensis
CCGACCACCGTAAACACAAACCGGGCTCCGGTCGCGGCTGGATGAAAGACCCGTGGCAGGTCACCTTCACCGAACATGTTGTCGGCCAGCTGTGTCGCAGTCGCGGACGTGTTCACCGGAAGCTTGGTTGCCTGGACCATCTGATAGACCTTGGATGTACCTGAAAAAGGCGAGCACGGCCCCAGATGGCCGCGGCGGGGGCCATACCCTCTTACAGTTGATCGCCAAAATGAAGAAATAAACGGTCCATCAGCAACCTGGGATTGTGTTGCTTATTAGTGACACTGTAGTGGGTCATATCCTCCAAGAGATCGATGCCCCAGCGTGCCGCTGGCCTGCGCAACCTGGATGCCATGGCTCGACATGGCCTTCGAGCCGGGGCCGGTCTGGCCGAACGGGTGGCGCTGCCATGTGCCAGCGTGATCCGGTTGCCTGCATCGGTATCACGCCGGTGGCGTCGACGGTAATAGTGGAAGGCAAACCGGCGCGGGTATTTCCCCGCGCGCAGATGCTGGACTTGATGGTGCGGATCGGGATCGCACTGCGGGAAGGGTCGCACCGCAATGCCTAAGCAGGCAGAGCTTAGACTGCAAACAAAACCATAGCGAGCGGCAAGACTGGTATTGCAACCTAAGGTTTAAATGAGGCTAAGTTCATCTGCTTGGAATCGACAAGTGCCCTTCGAACCGCCTGCATGCAGGCTTCTGTCAGGACGTTTAGGTGAATGCGAAACCGCTTCATCCCGTTTGTCATCTTTGGCGCCGCGATAAACGGGCAAGCTCCTGATAGATGTACCTCGCTCGAACCTGGCGCCCGCCGGCTTTGACATTCATCTCGCTCGGAGCAGATCATGCCCTACATTACTCAACTTCCCGCCAGTTTCCTGACCTTGGACGCGGATGCCGGTGTCGCCGACCTTGGGTACAACGGTGTTCTGAACGACCTTAGCGGCTCGCAGCCTTTCGACAGCTACGATGTCGCCGCGACTGAAGGCACGACCCTGACGCGCGGAGACGCGATCACTACCGTGCAGGCGGACGGGACGCCGGTTATCTCGGGCACCTATGGCGGCTCGGGGACGTTGTCGACGGCAGCGACCACAGTTGGCCTGCCACCTCTCACAAGCCTGGTTGTTCAGGTGAACCCTGTCTCGGGATACTTCGTTGAAGGTGATGACGGAAACGCCTACTTCATTTCCGAGGAACCCTTTGACGGAAACAACGTGGGCGTGACTGTTACTGGCACTCTCTTGGGAGAGCCGCTCACAACCATCAATCTACCGTTGTCTGAACTCGAACAGACGCCTCTGCTCGGCGATGCTCTCGATGACGTTCTTGCCTCGGTGAACAACACCCTCAACACTGCAATCGTGAACGTCGCCTATGACCCCAATGGCGATCTCGTGCTGGAAGATGCGGAGGTTGTTCCGTGCTTTGTAGCGGGAACACTGATTCTGACCGAAGATGGCGAGCGTGCTGTCGAATCTTTTTCCGTCGGGGATGGGGTGGTGACGCGCGATGACGGGGCACGGCTGATCCGCTGGATCGGTTCCCGCAAGGTGAGCGCCGCAGAATTGACGAGGAACCCGAGGCTGCGCCCGATCCGTGTTCGTGCCGGAGCCTTGGGCGAGAACACACCGTCCTCGGATCTGCTCGTGTCGCCGCAGCACCGTGTCTTGGTGCGCTCGAAGACCGCGCAGAAGATGTTCGGCACGGAGGAGGTCCTGGTCGCGGCAAAGCAGCTGGTGCTGCTGGACGGGATCGACATCGCCGAGGATGTTGAGAGCGTGGAGTATTTCCACATCCTCTTCGACCGGCACGAGGTGGTGATCTCGAACGGCGCCGAGACCGAGTCCCTTTATACCGGCCCCGAGGCGCTCAAGTCGGTCGGCAAGGCGGCCCGGGAGGAGATCTTCGCGCTCTTCCCCGAGCTTCGCGACCGCGACTACGCGGTCCCCGGCGCGCGCGTCCTGGCGTCGGGCCGGATGGGGCGGAAGCTTGCCATGCGTCACGCGCAGCACGGGAAGCCGCTGGTTCACTGAAGATCCGGTTTCCGGCAATCAGGGCGGCCTCGGAAGGGGCCGCTCCTTTTCTGTCCACGCCCGCTGGCGCTGCCTGGCGGACACAGGGGGCGGCGGACGAGTCACCGCGGACGGGGGGCATCGATCGTCCGGCAGGCCCGTCCTCCCGGGCGGAACGTGGCGAATAGCGGCTTTCGCGGGCCGGGTATCGGCGCTATAGCCCTCGCGGACCGACGAAAGGGTTGATGGAATGGCAAACGTGGTGGTGGTCGGCGCCCAGTGGGGCGACGAGGGCAAGGGCAAGATCGTTGACTGGCTGTCCGAGCGCGCCGACGTGATCGCCCGCTTCCAGGGCGGCCACAACGCGGGCCACACGCTGGTCATCGGAAACCAGGTCTTCAAGCTGTCGCTGCTGCCCTCGGGGATTGTCCGCAAGAACAAGCTGGCCGTGATCGGCAACGGCGTCGTGCTGGACCCCTGGGCGCTGTTCTCGGAAATCGAGAAGCTGTCGGGGCAGGGCGTCGCCATCTCGACCGCCAACCTGATGATCGCGGAAAACACGCCCCTGATCCTGCCGCTGCACCAGGACCTCGACCGCCTGCGCGAGGAAGCCGCCGGCGCCTCCAAGATCGGCACCACCGGCCGCGGCATCGGCCCGGCCTACGAGGACAAGGTCGGCCGCCGCACCATCCGCGTCGCGGACCTGGGCGACGAGGAGACGCTGGACCAGCGCCTCGACCGCCTGCTCGCCCATCACGACCCGCTGCGGCAGGGGCTGGGGGCCGAGCCGATCGACCGCGCGGAACTCAAGGCGAAGCTGCTGGAAATCGCGCCGAAGCTGCTGCCCTATGCCCAGCCGGTGTGGAAGATCATGGCCGACGCCCGCAAGTCCGGCAAGCGCATCCTGTTCGAAGGCGCTCAGGGCTCGCTGCTGGACATCGACTTCGGCACCTATCCCTATGTGACCTCGTCCACGACCATGTCCGGCATGGCTGCCTCGGGCACCGGCATGGGGCCGGGCGCGATCGGCTATGTGCTGGGGATCGTCAAGGCCTACACGACCCGCGTGGGCTCGGGCCCCTTTCCGACGGAACTGACCGACGGCATCGGCCAGCGGCTGGGCGAGCGCGGGCACGAGTTCGGCACCGTCACCGGCCGCAAGCGCCGCTGCGGCTGGTTCGACGCGGCGCTGGTGCGCCAGACCTGCGCCATCTCGGGGGTGAACGGCATCGCGCTGACCAAGCTGGACGTTCTGGACGGCTTCGAGACGCTGAAGATCTGCACCGGCTACACGGTGGACGGCCAGCATTATGATTACCTGCCCACCGCCGCCGCCCTGCAGGCCCGCGCCGTTCCCGTTTACGAGGAGATCGAGGGCTGGTCGGAATCGACCGAAGGCGCGCGGTCGTGGGCGGACCTTCCGGCCGCCGCGATCAAGTATGTCCGCCGCATCGAGGAGCTGATCCAGTGCCCCGTCGCGCTGCTGTCCACCAGCCCCGAGCGCGACGACACCATTCTCGTCACCGACCCCTTCGCGGACTGAAGAAATGGCGGGGCCCGAAAAGGAGGGGATGAGCCTCAAGCAGCGCAAGCGCTGGTCGCTGGTGCTGCTTCTGGTCTGGATGCCGATCTGGATCGTGATCGCGGTCACGCTGATGAACTGGCTCGACGCGCGCTTCGGCCGGATGCCGATCTGGGCCGAGGTGCCGATGTATGTCTTCCTGGCCTTTGTCTGGGTCGTGCCCTTCCGCCGCGTCTTCCGGGGCGTCGGCCGGGGCGAATGACTCCCGTCCTGACCTCACCCGCCGGCGTGACGCTGATCGGCGGGGGCGAGGTCACGGCCGCCGACCTCGCCCAGGCGCTGGCGCTGGCGCCGGTGGCGGCGGCGGCCGACAGCGGCGCCGACCGGGCGCTGGCCGCGGGGCTGATGCCCGAGGCCGTCTTCGGCGACCTCGACTCCCTCTCGCAGGCGGGCCGCGCCGCCATTCCACCCGACCGCCTGCACCGGGTGGCCGAGCAGGAAACCACCGACTTCGAGAAGGCCCTGTCCCGCATCGGTGCCCCCTTCGTGCTGGGGGTGGGCTTTTCCGGCCCCCGCACCGACCACCTGCTGGCGGCCCTGACCACGCTGGTCCGCCTGCGCCGTCCCCCCTGCCTGCTGCTGGCAGGCGAGGACCTGGCCTTCGCCGCCCCCGACCGCCTGCGCCTCGACCTGCCGCCCGGCACGCGGCTGTCCCTTTATCCGCTGGGGCCGGTCACGGGCACCAGCCGGGGCCTGCGCTGGCCCATCGGCGGGCTGACGCTCGACCCCGCACATCGCACCGGCACCTCGAACGAGACGACCGGCCCAGCCGAGCTGGCGCTGCACGGCCCCTGCATCATCATCCTGCCGCGCGAACATGCCGCCGCCGCCATCCGCGCGATCCGCGTCTGACCGTTCACCGGGCCGGGTCCTTCTTCTTTGTGCAAATATCCTGGGGTGAGGCCCCGAACGGGGCCGAGGGGCGAAGCCCCTTCTCCTCTTCCCCTTGCGCGGACGGCGCGGGCCGCTAGCCTTGCGGCGGAAGGAGAGCATCATGCCCGTCAAGAACCGTTTCGCCGAGCTTCAGCCCGAGATTGCCGCCTGGCGGCGGGACTTTCACCAGAATCCCGAGCTTGATTACGATGTCCACCGCACCGCCGGCCGCGTGGCCGGGCTGCTGCGCGACTTCGGCTGCGACGAGGTGACCGAAGGGGTGGGGCGTACCGGCGTCGTCGGTGTCATCAAGGGCCGCAGCGACACGAAAGGCCGCGTCATCGGGTTGCGCGCCGACATGGACGCCCTGCCGATCGCCGAGGCGACGGGTGCGGCCTATGCCTCGAAGACGCCCGGCGTCATGCATGCCTGCGGCCATGACGGCCATACCGCCATGCTGCTGGGTGCGGCGAAATACCTGGCCGAGACGCGCAACTTCGACGGCACGGCCGTGGTGATCTTCCAGCCGGCCGAGGAAGCCGGCGCGGGCGGACAGGCCATGGTGCAGGACGGGCTGGTTGAACGCTGGGGCATCCAGGAATTCTACGGGATGCACAACATGCCCGGCCTGCCCACCGGCCAGTTCGCCATCCGCGAAGGCGCGATCATGGCCGCCGCCGACCAGTTCGAGATCGTCCTGACCGGCAAGGCCGCCCATGCGGCCCGCCCGCATGACGGGGTGGACACCACGCTGATGGCCGCGCAGGTGATCGTGGCGCTGCAATCCATCGTGTCGCGCAACATCGATCCGCTGCACAGCGCCGTCGTCTCGGTCTGCGCGGTGGAAACCAGCACCCGCGCCCACAACATCATTCCCCAGACGGTCCGCCTGCGCGGCACGACCCGCAGCCTCGACCCCGCAGTCCGTGACAGGCTCGAGGAACGGCTGCACAAGGTCGTCACCGGTGTCGCCGAGGCGATGGGCGGCTCGGCCCGGATCGACTACCAGCGCGGCTATCCCGTCACGATGAACCACCCCGCGGAAACGGTCCATGCGGCCGAGGTCGCGCGGCAGGTTGCGGGCGACGTGAACCTCGAGATCATGCCGCTGATGGCGGGCGAGGATTTCAGCTACATGCTGAACGAACGCCCGGGCGCTTACATCTTCGTCGGCAACGGCGACACGGCCGGGCTTCACAACGATGCCTATGATTTCGACGACAACGCGATCCCCGCGGGGTCGAGCTGGTTTGCGGGCATGATCGAGGCCCGGATGCCCGCCGCCTGACGCCCGGTCCTTCGGCGGCAGGACGCGTGCAGCGCGCGGCCCGCGCAGGCCCGGGAAACCTTGGAAAGCAGGCTGATCCGGCGGGTGGTGCCGGATCAGCCGCATTGCCTCAGCTGCGGTAAACCTCGACCTCGGGCAGGTCGGTCAGGTCGGCCCCCAGCGTCGTCAGCGCGGGCAGGGACACCTGGCTGCCGCCCGAGGCCGGACCCGACAGGGGGATCAGGTCCACGTTGACCGACCGGCCCGTCGCCGGATCGACGATCCGCCCCTTGCCGGGGGACTGGACCAGCGGCGTCTTGATCCAGAACCCGCCCTCGGTCGCGTCGCCCAGCGAGGCGATGGTGGTCCCGAGCCGCCCCCCGGTTGCGGTCGGGCGGGTGGCGGCGGCCTTCTCGGCGGCCGAGGCGTCCAGCTGCGACACGCTGCGCGACCCGGCCGGGCGCTGCAGCGTGCCCTCGGCCACGCCGGTGCGCGCCTCGGTGGCCGCGGCGGCCGCGGCCGATCCGGGCGCGGTCGGTGCGGCGGTGACCGTGCCGGCGGGGGTGCGGGGCGGAGGCTCGGGCCGCGGGTCCGCGCCCATGTCGCAGGCGGTCAGCGCCAGAAGCGGCAGGGCCAGCGCGCAAAGGCGCAGGGTCGGGCGGGTCGTCATGTCATATCCCTCGTGCATGATCCGTGCATCGGCTGTGCATCGCTTGCACGCCGAGATTGCGCCCCTTACCGTGCCCCTGTCCACGCCCCGGCCGTTGTTCGGCGGCAAGGCGCCCATCCTTGTGCCCCGGACGACACGGACCTATGTAACCCCCATGTCTGCCGCCCCCCTGATCGACCCCTTCGCCCGCCCGATCACCTATCTTCGGGTGTCGGTCACCGACCGCTGCGACTTCCGCTGCACCTACTGCATGGCCGAGCACATGCAGTTCCTGCCCAAGGCAGAACTGCTGACGCTGGAGGAACTCGAGCGGCTGTCCAACGCCTTCATCGACCTCGGCGTGCGCAAGCTGCGCATCACGGGCGGCGAGCCCTTGGTGCGGCGCAACATCATGTCCTTCTTCCGCGTGATGTCCGAACGGCTGGGGCAGGGGCTGGACGAGCTGACCCTGACCACCAACGGCAGCCAGCTTGCGCGCTTCGCCGGGGAGCTCGCCGACTGCGGGGTCCGGCGCATCAACGTCTCGCTGGACACGCTCGACGCCGACAAGTTCGCCGCGATCACCCGCTGGGGCCGCCTGGCCCAGGTGATGGACGGGATCAGTGCCGCCAAGGCGGCCGGATTGCGTATCAAGATCAATACGGTGGCGCTGAAGGGCTTCAACGAGGACGAGCTTTTCCCGCTGATCGACTGGTGCGGCGAACAGGGCCACGACCTGACCTTCATCGAGGTCATGCCGATGGGCGACATGGGCGAGGAGATGCGGCTTGACCAGTACTGGGCACTGAGCGACCTGCGCCGCCGTCTGGAAAGCCGCTTCACCCTGACGCCGCTGGCCGAGCGCACGGGCGGCCCGGCCCGCTATGTCCGGCTCGAGGAAACGGGCCAGAAGATCGGCTTCATCACGCCGCTGACGCATAACTTCTGCGAAAGCTGCAACCGCGTGCGCGTCACCTGCACGGGCGAGCTGTTCATGTGCCTCGGGCAGGAAGACCGTGCCGATCTGCGCGCTCCTCTGCGTGCTAGCGAGGGCGACGAGGCGGTCAAGGATGCGATCCGCGCTGCCATTGCCCGCAAGCCCAAGGGCCACGATTTCGACTATTCGCGCGGCGTGGCGGGCCAGATGACCCGGCACATGAGCCACACGGGCGGCTGAAGCCCGGCCGGCGCCGGTCCAGCCGCCGGGCGCGGGTTTACTTCACGCTGATGCGGCCATCCGGCGCGGGCGCGTAGCTCGTTCCCTGCTGCGACAGCCAGTCAGCCAGCACCTCGGCAAGGTCGGGGCCGAAGTCATAGGCGTCCGTGGCTTGGGTCGCGAACATCGCATAGCCGTCGCCGCCGCCGCGCAGGTAGTTGTTGGTGACGATGCCATAGGTCGCCTCGGGGTCGATCGGCGCCCAGCCCTCGGCGGCCTTCACCTGCACGTCACTGATCCGGCTGCCTGGGGGCGCAGCGGGATCAAGCGCATAGCGCAGCCCCGCCACTTGAGCGAAGCGGCCCGCGCCCTCCTCGACCTGGCTCGCGCCGTTTTCAAGCGCCGCCAGAACGGTCGAGCCCTTGGCACGGAAGGTCGACAGCGTGTTCTGAAAGGGCAGAACGTCATAAACCTCGCCCATGGTCACCGGGCCTGCGTCGATCGAGGCACGCAGCCCGCCGCCGTTCTGGATGGCAATGCTGATCCCCTGGTCCGCGACCCGCGCCAGCATCGCATCGGCCACGACGCTGCCCATGACGCATTCCCGCGCCCGGCAATCCGCGCGGTCCGCGCTTAGAGGGGTGGCGATCTCGGCCACCTGCTTTTGGCGCAGTTCCTCCAGCGGCTTCGCCATCTCGGCCACGCGGGCGGCGAGGGCTTCGTCCTCGGGGTGGCTGGCGTCCAAAAGGATCGGCGCGCCCTCTGCGGCGGTCAGGCGGCCCTCGTCATCGAAGGTCAGCTTCAGCTCGCCCAGATACTTGCCATAGGCATAGGCAGTTGCGACAGGAACCTCGGCGCTGTCCGAACCTTTGGCGCGGGTCGGATAGGGGCCTGCCGCGCCCTCCATGTTGCCCAGCAGCGTGTGGCTGTGGCCGCCGATGATGGCGTCGAGGCCGGGCACGCCCGCAGCGAATTCAAGGTCGCGCCCATAGCCCACGTGGGTCAGGGCGATGATCTTGTCCACGCCCTCCGCCTCCAGCGCCTGCACCCCGGCCTTCAGGCTGTCCATGTCGTCCTGGAAGATCACCGAGGGACCGGGCGAGGCCGTCTCGGGCGTGTCCATCGCAAGGGCCGAGACGAGGCCGATCTTCTCGCCCCCGACCTCCAGCGTAACGGTATGGCGCAGCTTGCCCGCCAGCACGTTCGACCGCGACACGTCGAGGTTGCCCGACATGACCGGGAACTGCGCCCCGTCGAGCAGCACCGCCGCGCCTTCGGGGCCGTCGTCGAACTCGTGGTTGCCAAGCGCCATGGCGTCGTAGCCGATGGCGTTCATGAACTCGACCGTGTCCCGGCCCTTGTAGGTCGTGTAGAACAGCGACCCTTGGTACTGGTCCCCCGCGTCCAGAACGATGACGTTGCCGCCCTCGGCGCGGATCGCCTCGCGCCGCGCGTCGATGGCCGCCTTCAGCCGGGCTACGCCGCCGAAGCATTCGTCCTTGGCCAGCGTCTCGGCGTCACAGGTCGAATCGAAGGCGTTGATCGGCTCGATCCGACTGTGGAAATCGTTAGTGTGCAGGATGTGCAACACATAGTCGGCCTGCGCGGCGCTGGCGAAACCCAGCATGGCGGCCGAGGACAGAAGCAGGCGGATCATGGCGGGCTCCGTGAGGCGGTCGGGTTCAGCCTGCCAGCGGCATGCCCCTGTGACAAGCAGAGTTCAGCGCAGATGTTCGCCTGATGTTCCAAGGCGCTTGCGTTCCGGCGCGGTCTGCCTATCTCTGGCCCTTGTCCCCCCGAGAGGTCCGCATGGAACAGAAGTTCATCGAGGTGCGCGGTGCGCGCGAGCATAATCTCAAGGGCGTGGACATGGACATCCCCCGCGACTCGCTGGTGGTGATCACCGGCTTGTCGGGCTCGGGGAAGTCCTCGCTGGCTTTCGACACGATCTATGCGGAAGGCCAGCGGCGCTATGTCGAAAGCCTGTCGGCCTATGCGCGGCAGTTCCTCGACATGATGGGCAAGCCGGACGTGGACCATATCTCGGGCCTGTCGCCGGCCATTTCCATCGAGCAGAAGACGACCTCGAAGAACCCCCGGTCCACCGTGGGGACGGTGACGGAAATCTACGACTACCTGCGGCTGCTGTTTGCCCGCGCGGGGACGCCCTATTCGCCCGCAACCGGCATGCCGATCGAGGCGCAGCAGGTGCAGGACATGGTGGACCGGGTGATGGCGCTGCCCGAAGGGACGCGCGCCTATCTGCTGGCCCCTATCGTCCGCGACCGCAAGGGGGCCTATGAGAAGGAGTTGCTGGACCTGCGCAAGCGCGGCTTCCAGCGGGTCAAGATCGACGGGGCGTTCCACGAGCTGGATACGCCGCCGACGCTGGACAAGAAGTTCCGCCACGACATCGACGTGGTGGTGGACCGCATCGTCGTGCGCGAGGGGCTGGAGACGCGGCTTGCCGACAGCCTGCGGACCGCGCTGGACCTGGCGGAAGGCATCGCCGTCCTTGAAACCGCACCGGCCGAGGGCGAGCCCGAGCGCATCACCTTCAGCGAGAACTTCGCCTGCCCGGTTTCGGGCTTCACCATTCCCGAGATCGAACCGCGCCTGTTTTCCTTCAACGCGCCCTTGGGTGCCTGCCCGGCCTGCGACGGCCTCGGGGTCGAACTGTTCTTCGACGAGCGGCTGGTTGTCCCCGACACCGGCCTGTCGGTCGCCCAAGGGGCCATCGCGCCCTGGGCCAAATCCAAGTCGGCCTATCTGATTCAGACGATCAACGCGCTTGCCGCGCATTACGGGTTCGACCGCAAGACCCCGTGGCGCGACCTGCCCGAGCATGTCCGCCATGTCCTGATGCACGGCTCGGGCAGCGAGGAAATCCGCTTCCGCTTCGACGACGCGGGCCGGGTCTATGAGGTCAGCCGCACCTTCGAGGGCGTCATCCCCAACATCGAGCGCCGCTATCGCGAGACGGACTCCGCCTGGTCGCGCGAGGAGCTTGAGCGTTACCAGAACAGCCGCCCCTGCCATGTCTGCAACGGCAACCGCCTGAAGCCCGAGGCGCTGGCGGTCAAGATCGCGGGTCGCCACATCGGCCAGATCACCGACCTGTCGATCCGCGAGGCGCTGGATGCCATCGGCGAGGTCGCCCCCACGCTGTCGCGCCAGAAGGGCGAGATCGCCGCGCCCATTCTCAAGGAGATCCGCGAGCGGCTGGGCTTCCTTGTCAACGTGGGCCTCGACTACCTGACGCTGAGCCGTGCGGCGGGCACGCTGTCCGGGGGCGAAAGCCAGCGCATTCGCTTGGCCTCCCAGATCGGCAGCGGCCTGACCGGCGTGCTGTATGTGCTGGACGAGCCCTCCATCGGCTTGCACCAGCGCGACAACGACCGGCTTCTGGATGCCCTGAAGGGGCTGCGGGACCAGGGCAACTCGGTCATCGTCGTCGAGCATGACGAGGACGCGATCCGCCACGCCGATTATGTCTTCGACATGGGGCCGGGGGCAGGGGTCCACGGGGGCGAGGTCGTCGCCAAGGGCACTCCGGCCGAGATCGAGGCCAACCCGGCCAGCCTGACGGGCCAGTACCTGTCCGGTCAGCGCGAGATCGCGATTCCCAGCGAACGCCGACCCGGCAACGGCAAGGCCGTGACCGTCGAGGGTGCGACGGGTAACAACCTGCATGACGTGACCGTCGATTTCCCATTGGGTCGCTTCGTCTGCGTGACGGGCGTCTCGGGCGGGGGCAAGTCCACGCTGACCATCGAGACGCTGTTCAAGACGGCCTCGATGCGGCTGAACGGCGCGCGGCAGACGCCCGCGCCCGCCCGCGCGGTCAAGGGGCTGGAGCATCTGGACAAGGTCATCGACATCGACCAGCGCCCCATCGGCCGCACGCCGCGGTCGAACCCCGCGACCTATACCGGCGCCTACACCCATATCCGCGACTGGTTCGCCCGCCTGCCCGAGGCGAAGGCTCGGGGTTACGGCCCCGGCCGCTTCAGCTTCAACGTGAAGGGTGGCCGCTGCGAGGCCTGCCAGGGTGACGGCGTCATCAAGATCGAGATGCACTTCCTGCCCGACGTCTACGTCACCTGCGAGACCTGCAAGGGCAAGCGCTACAACCGCGAGACTCTGGAGGTCGAGTTCAAGGGCAAGTCCATCGCCGACGTGCTGGACATGACCATCGAGGACGCGCAGGAGTTCTTCAAGGCGGTGCCCTCGATCCGGTCCAAGATGGACGCGCTGGTCCAGGTGGGGCTCGGCTACGTCAAGGTCGGGCAGCAGGCGACGACGCTTTCGGGCGGCGAGGCGCAACGGGTGAAGCTGGCGAAGGAGCTGTCCCGGGCTTCCACCGGCAAGACGCTGTATATCCTCGACGAACCCACCACGGGGCTGCATTTCGACGACACCCGCAAGCTGCTGGAGGTGCTGCAGCGTCTGGTCGACCAAGGCAACACCGTCGTGGTGATCGAGCACAATCTCGACGTCATCAAGACCGCCGACTGGATCATCGACATCGGTCCCGAGGGCGGAGATGGCGGCGGGCGGATCGTGGCGGAAGGCACGCCCGAGGACGTGGCGCAGGTTGCGGAAAGTCATACGGGCCGTTACCTCGCGCCGATGCTGGAACTCGCGGCGCAGCGGCGCGAGCCCGCCGCGGTTCCCAAGTCCAGGCGGACGCGCGTCTCCGCGGCGTAAGGCCACCCCCCGACAGGGCAACCCCTTCGGCGTCCGGTTCGTTCTGTTGCGAACGAACCGGCGAAGGAGGCTTTCATGTCCGACATCACGTTCGACTTCTCGGACCGGGTGGCGATCGTCACCGGCGCGGGCTCGGGCATCGGCAGGGCGATCGCGCTTGAACTCGGCCGGTCCGGCGCGGCGGTTGTCGTGGGCGACCTCAAGCAGGAGGTCGCCGAAAAGGTCGTGGCCGAGATCGAGGCCGCCGGCGGCAAGGCCTTGGCCGTTGCGGGCGACGTGGCCGACCCGGCCAATGCCGAGGCGCTGGTGCGGGCGGCGGCAGGCCTGCCCGGAACGCTGTCGATGGCCGTGAACAATGCGGGCATCGGCGGCCCCCATGCTGACGCGGGGGACTATCCGCTGGACGGCTGGAAGCGCGTCATCGACATCAACCTGAACGGCGTCCTGTACGGGATGCGGGCGCAGCTTGCGGCGATGGCGGCGGCGGGAACGAAAGGCTCCATCGTCAACATGGCCTCGATCCTGGGCAGCGTGGGCTTTGCGGGCTCCTCGGCCTATGTCGCGGCCAAGCACGGCGTCGTCGGCATGACCAAAAGCGCCGCCTGGGAATACGGGCCGCGCGGGATCCGCGTGAACGCGGTCGGCCCCGGCTTCATCCTGACGCCGCTGGTGGAGGAGGCCATGGACGAGGCCGCCCTGCAGGCCCTGGCCGAACGCCATGCCCCGGGTCGCCTCGGCACGCCCGAGGAGGTCTCGGCCCTGACCCTGTTCCTGCTGTCGGACCGCGCGAGCTTCATCACCGGCAGCTACCACCTGGTCGACGGCGGCTATACCGCGAGCTGACGGAACGGATCGGGGGCGGGTTCCATTGACCCCCGGTGCCGCCGCGTCTAAATGAGGCCCTAGCCAAGCCACGCCGCGCCCATGGGCGCCGCGCCGTCAGGGGAGCCCGCCTCGTGGACTATCTGCTATCCGAATATCTGCCCGTCCTCGTGTTCCTGGGCATGGCCTCGGCGCTGGTGATCATCCTTGTCCTGGCCGCCGCGATCATCGCGGTCCGCAACCCGGACCCGGAAAAGACCAGTGCCTATGAATGCGGCTTCAACGCCTTCGACGACGCGCGGATGAAGTTCGATGTCCGCTTCTACCTCGTCTCGATCCTGTTCATCATCTTCGACCTCGAGGTGGCGTTCCTGTTCCCCTGGGCGCTGAACATCGCGACGATGAGCGACGTGGCCTTCTGGTCGATGATGGTCTTCCTGGCGGTGCTGACCATCGGCTTTGCCTATGAATGGCGGAAAGGGGCCCTCGAATGGGCGTGACGGACGACATGCGCACGGACGCGGGCGCGGCCGGGGATACCGGCGGCAATATCGGATCGGCCATCGGCACGGGGACGGGTCCCGCGCATCACGGCGGCCATCCCACCCATGCCAAGTCGGGGCTGATCTTCCCGGAAGGGGTGCAGACCGGGCTGAACACCGCCGGGCCCGACCGCGAGGTCGCGACCCAGGCGCTGAGCCGCGAGCTGCAGGACAAGGGCTTCCTGCTGACCACGACCGAGGACATCATCAACTGGGCCCGTAACGGCTCGATGCACTGGATGACCTTCGGCCTGGCCTGCTGCGCGGTCGAGATGATGCATACCTCGATGCCCCGCTACGACCTCGAACGCTTCGGGACCGCACCGCGCGCCTCGCCCCGCCAGTCGGACCTGATGATCGTCGCGGGCACGCTGACCAACAAGATGGCCCCCGCGCTGCGCAAGGTCTACGACCAGATGCCCGAGCCGCGCTATGTGATCTCGATGGGGTCCTGCGCGAACGGCGGCGGCTATTACCATTACAGCTATTCCGTCGTGCGCGGCTGCGACCGGATCGTGCCGGTGGACGTCTATGTCCCGGGCTGTCCGCCCACGGCCGAGGCGCTGCTGTATGGCATCCTGCAACTGCAGCGGAAGATCCGCCGCACCGGCACCTTGGTGAGGTAAGCGATGGCCGTCTATCCCGATCCCCAGGCCTTGGCCGAACTGGGCGAGATGATCGCCGCCCGCCGCCCCAACGACGTGCTGGATTACAAGGTCGCCTTCGGCGAGCTGACGCTGACGGTCCATGCCGGTTCCATCGTCGGCCTGGTGCAGGCGCTGCGCGACGACCCGGCCTGCCGCTTTTCGACGCTGGTGGACATCACGGCCGTGGATTATCCCGAGCGGCCCGCGCGTTTCGACGTCGTCTGGCATTTCCTGTCGATGTACACGAACCAGCGCATCCGCTTGAAGGCCGCGATCCGCGAGGACGAGCTGGTGCCCTCGATCACCGGCCTGATCCCCACGGCCAACTGGTTCGAGCGCGAGGTCTTCGACATGTTCGGGATCCTGTTCTCGGGCCACCCGGACCTGCGCCGCATCCTGACCGACTACGGCTTCAAGGGCTATCCGCTGCGCAAGGACTTTCCGACCACGGGCTATGTCGAGGTCCGCTATGACGACATCGAGAAGCGCGTCGTCTACGAGCCGGTGAACCTGACCCAGGAATACCGCATGCGGAACTTCGACTTCCTGTCGCCCTGGGAAGGCACGCACCAGTTGCTGCCGGGCGACGAAAAGGCGCCGGCCACCATCGGCGTGACGGCGGAAGGCAAGAAATGAAGCCCGGGCTCAAGGTCGGCGACAGGTCCAGCCACGCGATGACGGTCGAGGAAGCGCATGTCGTGCCCCGGCTTTTCGCCGAGCAGAACGACGGCGCAGGCGCCTTTCCCGACATGCCGCCGGTCTTTGCGACCGCGAACATGGTCGCGCTGATGGAATGGGCCTGCGTCGAGCAGCTGAAGCCCTTCTACGAGGACGGCGAGGACAGCGTCGGCATCCATGTGGACGTGGACCAATCGGCGCCGACCCTGCCGGGCCAGACCGTGACGGTAGACTCCGAGGTGGAATCGATGGACGGCCGCTTCGTCTGGTTCAGGGTGCGGGCGCATGACGGTGTGGACGTGATCGGGCAGGGGCGCCACCGCCGCGCCGTGATCGAACGGGCGAAATTCGCCGAGCGGCTGGCCGGCAAGGCCGCCCTCGTGGCAGCAAGGGGGTAGGCCGATGGACGGCGACATCCGCAGCAACACGTATGACGACGGCAGCTTCGATGTGCTGACCGGCGAACAGCGCATCCGCAACTTCAACATCAACTTCGGGCCCCAGCACCCGGCGGCGCACGGCGTGCTGCGCATGGTGATCGAGCTTGACGGCGAGATCGTCGAGCGCGTGGACCCCCATATCGGCCTGCTGCACCGCGGGACCGAGAAGCTGATGGAAGACCGCACCTATCTGCAGAACCTGCCCTACATGGACCGGCTCGACTACGTGTCGCCCATGTGCATGGAACACGCCTGGTGCCTGGCGATCGAGCGTCTGACCGGCGTCGAGATCCCGCGCCGCGCCAGCCTGATCCGGGTGCTGTTCTCGGAAATCACGCGCATCCTGAACCACCTGCTGAACGTGACCACGGGCGCCATGGACGTGGGGGCGCTGACCCCGCCGCTGTGGGGCTTCGAGGAACGCGAGAAGCTGATGATCTTCTACGAGCGGGCCTCGGGCGCACGGCTGCACGCGGCCTATTTCCGTCCCGGCGGCGTCCACCAGGACCTGCCGCCCGACCTGATCGACGACATCGACGAATGGGCGGTCCACTTCCCCAAGGTCGTGGACGACCTCGACACGCTGATCACGGAAAACCGGATCTTCAAGCAGCGGACCGTGGACATCGGCATCGCCAAGGAACAGGACATCCTGGACTGGGGATGGTCGGGCATCATGGCGCGCGGTTCCGGCCTGGCCTGGGACCTGCGCCGCTCGCAGCCCTATGAATGCTATGACGAGTTCGACTTCGAGGTTCCCGTCGGCACCAACGGCGACTGCTACGACCGCTACCTGCTGCGGATGGAGGAGATGCGGCAATCGGTCCGCATCATCCGCCAGGCCGTCGCCAAGCTGAAGGCGGAACCGGCAGGCGACGTGCTGGCCCGCGGCAAGCTGACGCCGCCGCGCCGGATGGACATGAAGCGCGACATGGAAAGCCTGATCCACCACTTCAAGCTGTACACCGAGGGCTTCAAGGTCCCGGCGGGCGAGGTTTATGCCGCCGTCGAGGCGCCCAAGGGCGAGTTCGGCGTCTACCTGGTCAGCGACGGCACCAACAAGCCTTACCGCGCCAAGCTGCGCGCACCGGGCTTCTGCCACCTGCAGTCGATGGACTGGATGGCCAAGGGCCACATGCTGGCCGACGTGACCGCCCTGATCGCCACCTCGGATGTCGTCTTCGGCGAGGTGGACCGGTGAGCCCGTCCGTGATCCCGTCGCCGCGTCCGGCGACCCCCGCCGTTACCGGAGTGCCCGCCTGATGCTGCGCCGCCTGTCCCCCGTCCAGCCCGACTCGTTCGAGTTCACGCCCGCGAACCTGAAATGGGCGCGCGCGCAGATGACCAAGTTCCCCGAAGGCCGGCAGATGTCGGCCATCATCCCGCTGCTGTGGCGGGCGCAGGAGCAGGAAGGCTGGCTGTCGCGCCCCGCCATCGAATACGTGGCCGAGATGCTGGGCATGTCCTACATCCGGGCGCTGGAAGTGGCGACCTTCTACTTCATGTTCCAGCTGCAACCAGTTGGAAAGATTGCCCATATCCAGATCTGCGGCACCACGACCTGCATGATCTGCGGCGCTGGCGACCTGATCCGGGTCTGCCGCGAGAAGATCGCGGCCAGCCCGCATGTGGTCTCGGCCGACGGCAACTTCTCGTGGGAAGAGGTCGAGTGCCTGGGCGCCTGCTCGAACGCGCCCATGGTCCAGATCGGCAAGGACTATTACGAGGACCTGACGGCCGAGAAGCTGTCTGCGCTGATCGACGCGCTGGCGGCGGGCCAGGTGCCCGTGCCGGGGCCGCAGAACGGCCGCTTCTCCTCTGAGCCGATGGGCGGGCCGGTGGCGCTTGCCTCGATCGAGCGGGTCGAGAAGATGAACGCCTCGGCCGCGCTTGCGGTGGCGCAGCGCGACACGGTCAAGCGCATCGACGGGACCGAGGTGCCGCTGCTGACCCCGTGGATGCGCCAGCCCGAGAAAGCTGAGGGGGAAGGCGCGTACGATCCCCATCCCGGCGAGGGACGTCCCGTGGACAAGACCGGCGTGACGGTGCAGGAGGCGGCCGGGACCTCGGCCGCGCGGCCCCCGTCCAAGCGGGAACCGGCGGGCCAGCCGGCCGACGCGAAGGACACCGAGTGAGCTGAACCCCAAGGACAGGAACCCTCCCCATGAGCACCTGCACACGCCAATGCTGGATCTTCGCCGCCGTGATGGGGCTGGTTGTCTTCGCCCTGACGGCGGGAGTGGGCGGAATCGGGGTGCTGCCGGGGCTGTTCCTGGGCCTGGTCACGGCCGGGCTGCTGGGTGCGCTGCTGGTGATCCTGTTCTGCCAGGGCGCCGAGGATGCCGAGGAATGGCAGAATCCGGTGGAGAACGCCAAGGAGCCCGAAGGGGCCGCGCGCCGCTCGATCCGCCGCGATGACGGCGCGGTCGCGCAGGTGCCCGTGGCGCGTCCCTTGCGTCCCGAAGGGATGGCCGGTGCGCCGCAGGGCGCGGCGCTCGACCCGGCGCAGGCGATGACCTTCACGGCAGGCGCGCAGGCGGCAGAGACGCCGTCTGGCGCCGGGCCGTCCGAGACCACCGACGCGAGCCGGGCGAAGCGCCGGGGCAAGGGCAAGGCGGCGCTTGCCGAAACGCCCCGGACGGCGCATTCCGGTTCGGCGGGCGCCGGTGAACCGACATGACGGCGCCGCGGCGTTCCCCTGACGACACCGGCCAGATGCGGCTGGTGGGCGGGGTGATCGCCGGGGCGATGCTGGCCTGGCTGGCCGCGAACTGGGCGGGTCAGCATTACGGCTGGCCTGCGGAATACGCCTTTCTCGCCGATCTTGCGGCGATCGGGGCCTTGGTCTGGTCGCTGCTGGTGACCTGGCGGATCTGGCGGCGGCGCGACGGCGCGCCGCGCGAACGATAGGACGACACACGCGATGCTGAGCGATCAGGACCGGATCTTCACCAACCTCTACGGGATGGGCGACCGCACGCTGAAGGGCGCGCAGGCGCGCGGACATTGGGACGGCACCGCCGAGATCATCGCGCGCGGCCGTGACGGGATCATCGACGAGATGAAGAAGTCCGGCCTGCGCGGGCGAGGGGGCGCGGGCTTTCCCACCGGCATGAAGTGGTCCTTCATGCCCAAGGAAAGCGACGGCCGCCCGTCCTATCTCGTCATCAACGCCGACGAATCCGAACCCGCGACCTGCAAGGACCGCGAGATCATGCGCCACGATCCGCACACGCTGATCGAGGGTGCGCTGATCGCCTCCTTCGCGATGGGCGCGCATACGGCCTATATCTACATCCGCGGCGAGTACATCCGCGAGCGCGAGGCGCTGCAGGCGGCCATCGACGAATGCTATGACGCGGGCCTTCTGGGCAAGAACGCGGCAAAATCGGGCTGGGACTTCGACCTGTTCCTGCACCACGGCGGCGGCGCCTATATCTGTGGCGAGGAAACCGCGCTGCTGGAAAGCCTCGAAGGCAAGAAGGGGATGCCGCGGATGAAACCGCCGTTCCCGGCGGGGGCTGGCCTTTACGGCTGCCCGACCACGGTGAACAACGTCGAATCCATCGCCGTCGTCCCCACCATCCTGCGCCGGGGCGCCGAGTGGTTTGCGGGCTTCGGCCGCCCGAACAACGCGGGCACCAAGCTGTTCGCCATGACCGGCCACGTCAACACGCCCTGCGTGATCGAGGAAGCCATGTCGATCCCCATGCGCGAGCTGATCGAGAAGCACGGCGGGGGCATCCGGGGCGGCTGGAAGAACCTCAAGGCGATCATCCCCGGCGGCGCGTCCTGCCCCGTGATCCCCGCGCATCTGTGCGAGGACGCGATCATGGACTTCGACGGGATGCGCGAGCTGAAATCCAGCTTCGGGACTGGCTGCATGATCGTGATGGACCAGTCGGTGGACATCGTGAAGGCGATCTGGCGGCTTTCGGCCTTCTTCAAGCACGAAAGCTGCGGCCAGTGCACGCCCTGCCGCGAAGGGACCGGCTGGATGATGCGGGTCATGGACCGTCTGGTGCGCGGCGAGGCCGAGGTCGAGGAGATCGACATGCTGCTGGACGTCACCAAGCAGGTCGAGGGCCACACGATCTGCGCCCTGGGCGATGCCGCGGCCTGGCCGATCCAAGGCCTGATCCGCCATTACCGCGAGGAAATCGAGGACCGCATCAAGGCCAAGCGCACCGGCCGCATGGGCGCGTTGGCGGCGGAGTGAGGCGTGAAGGGTCAGATCCTCCATATCGATGCGCAGTCGGGCGACGGTGTGATCACCGGCGCCGACGGCCGTCGCTATGCCTTCCGCGAGGCTGACCTGCTGGGCAGCGGGCAGATCGCCCGCGCGGGCGCGCTGGTGGATTTCCAGGCCCGCGGCGACGCGGCGGTCGAGGTTTATCCCGATCCCGGCACGCCGCATGTCGCGGTCCACGGCGACAAGAACAAGTTCATCGCCGGGCTGCTTGCGCTGTTCTTCGGCACCTTCGGCGTCCACAAGTTCTATCTCGGCTTCAACAAGGCCGGGCTGATCATGCTCGCCTGCACGCTGCTGGGCTGGATCGTGTTCTTCCTGCCGACGATGATCGTGGGCGTGATCGCCTTCATCGAGGCGATCATCTACATGACGCGTTCGGACGAGCAGTTCCAGGAAACCTACGAGATCCGCCGGAAGGAGTGGTTCTGATGGAGGCCCGGCGCGATCCCGCGGATCACGGGTCCCTGACCGCCTCGTGTGGGGCAAGGGGCGGGTTCGGGTCCTATGTTGCAGGCGTCTGCAACAAGGGGACTGCCATGACCGCCGGAAAGACCTTCGCCTCTTTGACCGCATTGCTGATGACGCTGGGGGCTCTGGCCAGCCCCGTTGCCGCGCTCGAGCCGCTGAGCCAGGAACGCTACATCAACGACCGCCTGATCGCCGCGCGCGTGGCCGACCGCATCCGCCGCGAATGCCCGACACTGGATGCGCGGGTGCTGTATGCCTATACGCAGGCCCGCGCGCTGGAGCGCTATGCGCTGGACAAGGGCTATTCGCGCCAGCAGGTGGACGCCTTTCTGGATGACAAGGCCGAGCGCAAGCGCATCTATGCCGTGGCCGAGGACTACATGGCGCGAAACGGCGTGCAAAAGGGCGACGCCGAAAGCTATTGCCGCCTGGGCCGGCAGGAGATCGCGAACGGGACGGTGGCGGGCTCGCTGCTGGTGGCGAAATGAAGCGGGCAATACGCTGGATCGGGATCGGCATCACCGTGGCCGCCGCTGCGACAATGCTGCTGGCCGATGTCGCGCTGGCCACGCCTGCCGGTCGTCAGCCGGGAACGCCCGTGCACATCTATGTCATGCGCTTCGACGTGCTGTCGCCCGGCGGCATCGACTGCGCGGTGGATGCGCCCGGTTCCGAGGTCCGCAAGGAACGTGACCTGCTGGGCCATCCCCTGATCCGCATCTGGGGAAACCCCCGCGCGGCGACCATCACCTGCACCGACGCGCAGGGCGCGCGCTGGCAGGCGACGGCGCAGCAGTCCGCCCCCTACCTGCGGGCAAGCACCATTTATGGCACGGTTGTCTATCGTCCTGACCGTGCGGCGACGATGACCATTGTCGACGCCGGTCAATGGACCGAGTATCAGCACAAGACCTTCGTCCGGCTGGACTGAGGCACAAGCGCAAGGCACAGCTAGATGAGCAATCTTCGCACCATCAAGATCGATGACCAGCTGATCGAGGTCGATCCGAACCTGACGCTGATCCAGGCCTGCGAGATGGCCGGGATCGAGGTGCCGCGCTTCTGCTATCACGAACGCCTCTCGATCGCGGGCAACTGCCGCATGTGCCTGGTCGAGGTCGTGGGCGGCCCGCCCAAGCCCGTGGCCTCCTGCGCGATGCAGATCAAGGACCTGCGGCCCGGTCCCGACGGCGCGCCCTCCGAGGTTCGCACCAACAGCCCCATGGTCCGCAAGGCCCGCGAGGGGGTGATGGAGTTCCTGCTGATCAACCATCCGCTGGACTGCCCGATCTGCGACCAGGGCGGCGAATGCGACCTGCAGGACCAGGCGATGGCCTATGGCGTCGATTTCAGCCGCTACCGCGAGCCGAAGCGCGCCTCGGAAGACCTGGACCTGGGTCCGCTGGTCGAGACGCACATGACGCGCTGCATTTCCTGCACCCGCTGCGTGCGCTTCACGACCGAGGTCGCGGGGATCGAGCAGATGGGCCAGACCGGCCGGGGCGAGGACGCCGAGATCACCTCGTACCTGGGGCTGACGCTCGATTCGAACCTGCAGGGCAACATCATCGACCTGTGCCCGGTAGGGGCGTTGGTGTCGAAGCCCTATGCCTTCACCGCCCGCCCGTGGGAGCTGCGCAAGACCGAATCGATCGATGTCATGGACGCGCTGGGGTCGTCGATCCGCATCGACACCCGCGGGCGCGAGGTCATGCGCATTCTGCCCCGCAACCATGACGACGTGAACGAGGAGTGGATCAGCGACAAGACCCGATTCGTCTGGGACGGGCTGCGCCGCCAGCGGCTGGACAAACCCTACATCCGCCAGAACGGCCGCCTGCGCCCCGCCACCTGGGCCGAGGCGCTGGAAACCGCCGCCTCGGCGATGACGGGCCGGAAGGTCGCGGGCCTGGTCGGCGATCTGGCCCCGGTCGAGGCGGTCTTTGCGCTGAAGCAGCTGGTCGAGGGCCTGGGTGGCAGGGTCGAGTGCCGCACGGACGGCGCGCGCCTGCCCGCGGGCAACCGCTCGGGCTACGTCGGAACCGCCAGCATTGCGGACATCGACGAGGCCAAGCGCATCCTGCTGATCGGGACCGACCCGCGTCTTGAGGCGCCGGTGCTGAACGCCCGCATCCGCAAGGCTTGGCTGCACGGCGCGCAGGTCGCGCTGGTGGGCGAGGCGGCGAACCTGACCTATGACTACCACCATTTCGGCAATGACCGCGATGCGCTGGCCAGTCTGCTGAACGAGGATCTGGCCAACAAGGACGGCACCCCCGGCATCGTCATCGTGGGGCAGGGCGCCCTGCGCGAGGCGGACGGGGCGGCAGTCCTGGGCCACGCCATGCGCATCTGCGAGATGGGCGACTGCAAGCTGCTGGTCCTGCACACGGCGGCCTCTCGGGTAGGCGCCATGGACGTGGGCGCCGTCACCGAAGGCGGGCTGGCCGCGGCCATCGAGGGGGCCGAGGTGATCTACAGCCTCGGCGCCGACGAGGTCGAGATTACGCCGCGCGACCAGGGCGCGCCCTTCGTGATCTACCAGGGCAGCCACGGCGACCGGGGCGCGCACCGCGCCGACCTGATCCTGCCTGCCGCCTGCTACACCGAGGAGAACGGCCTGTTCGTGAACACCGAGGGCCGGCCGCAGCTTGCGATGCGCGCGAACTTCGCCCCCGGTGATGCCAAGGAGAACTGGGCCATCCTGCGGGCGCTTTCGGCCGAACTGGGCCGGACGCAGCCCTGGGACAGCCTTGCCCAGCTGCGCCGCGCGCTGATCGACGCGGTGCCGCACCTGGCGCAGATCGACGAGGTGCCCGCGAATGCCTGGACGCCGGTCGAGCCGGGGACGCTGGGACGCGCCACCTTCCGCAACGCGATCCGGGACTTCTATCTGACCAACCCCATCGCGCGCTCCTCGGGGCTGATGGCCGAGCTTTCGGCCATGGCCGCGGCACGCCGCGCGCCCGCGCTTGCGGCGGAGTGACAGGATGCGCCCCGCGATCACCGCACTGATCGCCGCAACCGCCCTGGCCGGGCTGGCCGCCTGCTCGGCCAAGCCGGAGGGCATGGGCCTTGCGGCGCCCCCCAGGGCGAAGCCCGAGGCGGTGGGCGTCAAGATCGTGGACCGCAGCGCGGCGGGCACGAAGCTCAGCCGGGCGCGGGTGTCCACCAAGTCGGGCGACATCCTGATCCTGGAACCCGACGGGTCCGTGACCGAGGTGTCGCTGGACAGCCCCGCCGGGCGCAATGCCTTCGAAGTCACCGAGGCCGAACTAGCAGAGCTCGAGGTCAATCTGGGGCTCGACCTGTCGCCGGCCGACATCGCCAATTTCGATGTGGTGTCGCCCGAGCCGCGCCGCCTGCCCACCGCTCAGCAGAAGGCGCTGGAGGAGTTCGCGGCCCGCACCCAGCCCGCCTTTCCGACGCTTCCCGCGGGGTTCGTGGCCGATCCGGCGGACTTCATCACCGCGCAGGTCGATCCCTTGGCCGGCGACCGCAAGGGCGACCTGGTCGAGGTGACCGCGAACCTGCGCGCGGGGGTGGACGCCGAGATCGCCTTCGCCTATGCCACCTGCGCGCTGGCGGGCTGGGCGAAGGGTCAGGGCAAGGACTTCGGCCGCCACATCCGCACCGTGCAGAACAAGCGGAACGGCAGGCTGCTGGTCGGCTCGGTCTTCACGCTGTCCGACTCGAAGCCGATGGGGCTGAGGGTCATGGAAACCGATGACACCTTGCGAAGCTGCAAGGACCGCGGCATTCCGGCCGCATGACAAGGGGGAAACGAACACATGGCTGACTTCATGGGATCCCCCTTGTGGCACGCGATGGTCCTTCTGGCGCAGGGGCTTGCGATCATCGCCTTCGTGATGATCTCGCTGCTGTTCCTGGTTTACGGCGACCGCAAGGTCTGGGCCGCCGTGCAGATGCGCCGCGGCCCCAACGTCGTCGGGCCCTGGGGCATCCTGCAGACGGTGGCCGACGCGCTGAAATACGTGCTCAAGGAAATCGTCGTGCCCTCGGGGGCCGACAAGTTCGTCTTCTTCCTGGCGCCCTTCCTCAGCATGATGCTGGCGCTGTTCGCCTGGGTGGCCATCCCCTTCGCGCCGGGCTGGGTCATGGCCGACATCAATGTCGGTATCCTGTTCATCTTCGCCGTCTCCTCGCTAGAGGTCTACGGCGTGATCATGGGCGGCTGGGCCTCGAACTCGAAATACCCCTTTCTCGCCTCGCTGCGCTCGGCCGCTCAGATGATCTCGTACGAGGTCTCGCTTGGCCTCATCATCATCGGCGTCATCATCTCGGCGGGAACGATGAACCTGTCGGGCATCGTGGAAAGCCAGCGCGGCGCCTACGGGATGCTCAACTGGTACTGGCTGCCGCATCTGCCGATGCTGGTGCTGTTCTTTGTCAGCGCCATGGCGGAAACGAACCGCCCGCCCTTCGACCTGTCCGAGGCGGAATCGGAACTGGTCGCCGGCCACATGACCGAATATTCGTCCACGCCCTACCTGCTGTTCATGGGCGGGGAATACATCGCCATCTGGCTGATGTGCGCGCTGATCTCGATCCTGTTCTTCGGCGGCTGGCTGTCGCCCATCCCGGGCCTTCCCGACGGGGCGCTGTGGATGTTCCTGAAGATGACCTTCTGGTTCTTCATGATCGCGATGGTGAAGGCCATGGTGCCGCGCTATCGCTATGACCAGCTCATGCGGATCGGCTGGAAGGTGTTCCTGCCCATGTCGCTGGCTTGGGTCGTGCTGATCGCCTTCCTGGCGCGGTTCCAGGTGCTCGATGGCTTCTGGGCGCGCTGGGACCACCTGGTGCCGATCGGCCAAACCGTTGTCGGAGGATAAGCCATGATCACGAATGAAATCGCGGTCGCCCTGCGCGACGCCACCGAGAACGACAAGGCCGAGTTCGCGCAGTTCCTGATGGACGCTCTGGCGCCGCACGGGATCACGCCGGACGGCTCGGTCAAGCGCATCCTGGTGGGCGCCATGGACCGCTATGCCGCGCCCGAAGGCGGCGTGGATGCTGTCGGAGAAACCCTGTAATGGCCGTCGATTTCGTCCGCGCGACCAAGTATTTCCTGATGTGGGACTTCATCAAGGGCTTCGGCCTCGCGATGAAATACTTCTTCGCGCCGAAGCCCACGCTCAACTATCCCCATGAAAAGGGCCCGCTGTCGCCGCGCTTCCGGGGCGAGCACGCGCTGCGCCGCTATCCCAGTGGCGAGGAACGCTGCATCGCCTGCAAGTTGTGCGAGGCGATCTGCCCGGCGCAGGCGATCACCATCGACGCCGAGCCGCGCGAGGATGGCTCGCGCCGCACCACGCGCTATGACATCGACATGACCAAGTGCATCTACTGCGGCTTCTGCCAGGAAGCCTGCCCGGTGGATGCCATCGTGGAAACCCCGAGCTTCGAATTCTCGGTCGAGACCCGCGAGGAGCTGCTTTACGACAAGGCCAAGCTGCTTGCGAACGGTGAGCGCTGGGAAGCCGAGATCGCCCGCAACCTCCAGCTGGACGCGCCCTATCGATGAGCGACGGTTTCACCAGGCTGTTCCAGCAGATGCTCCAGTCGGGGCAGGAGATGGCGCGCGCCTTCAACCCGGCGCTGGAGAAGTTCGATCCGCGCACGCTGGAAAAGATGTTCCCCACCATGTCTGCCGACATGATGGAGATGTGGTTTGGCCGCACCTTCAACCGCGAGGGGCTGGACGCCAAGACCCGCCTGCTGCTGACGATCGGCGCGCTGACCGTCCAGGGCGCCGTGGCCGAGCCGCAGCTGCGCCTGGCCGTCCGCCACGCCCGCGCGGCGGGCGCCACCCAGCGCGAGATCGCCGAGACGATCTGGCAGATGAGCATGTTCGGCGGCCTGCCGGCCATGCAGAAGGCGCTTGAACTGGCGCAATCGGTCTTTGCCGAGGAGGAAGCCGAGAAATGATGACCTTCGCCTTCTACCTGTTCGCGCTGAGCGTCGTGATCTCGGGCTTCATGGTGGTGATCTCGCGCAACCCGGTCCATTCGGTGCTGTGGCTGATTCTGGCCTTCATCTCTGCCGCGGGGCTGTTCGTGCTGCAGGGCGCCGAGTTCGTCGCCATGCTGCTGGTCATCGTCTATGTCGGGGCCGTGGCGGTGCTGTTCCTCTTCGTGGTGATGATGTTGGACATCGACTTCGCCGCGCTGAAAGGGGAACTGGCGCGCTACCTGCCGCTGGGGCTGCTGATCGCGCTGGTGATGATGGCGCAGCTGGGCATCGCCTTCGGCATCTGGGAGTCCGCTGCCACGGCCGAGGCAGCGCGCGTGGCGCCGATCGTGGAAAACACCCTGAACACTCATGCGCTGGGGCTGATCCTTTACGACCGCTACCTGCTGCCTTTCCAGCTGGCCGGGCTGGTCCTGCTGGTTGCCATGATCGGCGCGATCCTCCTGACCCTGCGCCACCGCCGCGACATCAAGCGGCAGGACGTGCTGCAGCAGATGTGGCGCGATCCGGCCAAGGCCATGCGGATGACGAACCCCAAGCCGGGGCAGGGGCTGCAGTAAGGCGTCAGGCCGGCACCGGAAACGTGCCGGCCACGCCGCACGCGCGGGCGCTGTTCACTCGCGCGCGCGTGATCTAAACAGCAGCGCAAGAGAGTCGCGCGCAAAAAGACCGGACCCACGAACCGGAAGGGACGAAGGCAGATGATCGGACTGACACATTACCTGGTCGTAGGGGCGATCCTGTTCGTCACCGGCGTGTTCGGCATCTTCGTGAACCGCAAGAACGTCATCGTCATCCTGATGTCGATCGAGCTGATCCTGCTGTCGGCCAACATCAACTTCGTCGCCTTCTCGGCGCACCTGGGCGATCTGGCGGGTCAGGTCTTCACCATGTTCGTCTTGACCGTGGCCGCGGCCGAGGCGGCGATCGGCCTCGCCATTCTCGTGGTGTTCTTCCGCAACCGCGGCACCATCGAGGTCGAAGACGCCAACGTGATGAAGGGCTGAGGCAGCAATGGAACAGTTCATCCTTCTCGCCCCCTTGGTCGCCGCCATTGTCGCGGGCTTCGGCTGGCGGGTGATTTCCGAACGGGGCGCCCAGATCCTGACCACGGGCGTGCTGTTCATCTGCGCCGCGCTCAGCTGGATGCTGTTTTTCGGCTTCGACGGGCAGCCCTACAAGGTCCACCTGATGGACTGGATCGTGGCGGGCGATTTCGCCGCCGAATGGGCGATCCGCATCGACCGCCTGACGCTGATCATGCTGATCGTCGTGAACACCGTTTCGGCGCTCGTGCACCTGTATTCGATGGGCTACATGGCCCATGACGACAACTGGACCGAGGACGAGCCCTACAAGGCGCGTTTCTTCGCCTATCTGTCCTTCTTCACCTTCACCATGCTGGCGCTGGTGACGGCCGACAACCTGCTGCAGATGTTCTTCGGCTGGGAGGGCGTGGGCCTCGCCTCGTACCTGCTGATCGGCTTCTACTACAAGAAACCGAGCGCCCTGGACGCGCAGATGAAGGCCTTCATCGTCAACCGCGTAGGCGACTTCGGCTTCCTGCTGGGGATCTTCGGGCTGTGGTGGCTGACCGGCTCGATCCGCTTCGACGACATCTTCGCGCAGGTGCCGGCCCTCGCCACCACCGAGGTGCCCTTCCTCTGGACCTCGTGGAATGCCGCGAACCTGCTGGGCGTCCTGCTGTTTATCGGCGCGATGGGCAAGTCCGCGCAGCTTGGCCTGCACACCTGGCTGCCGGACGCGATGGAAGGCCCGACGCCGGTGTCCGCGCTGATCCACGCCGCAACCATGGTGACGGCGGGCGTGTTCCTGGTCTGCCGGATGTCGCCGCTGTACGAATTCGCGCCCGAGGCCAAGCAGTTCATCGTGCTGATCGGCTCGGCCACCGCCTTCTTCGCGGCGACCGTGGGCCTGGTGCAGAACGACATCAAGCGCGTGATCGCCTATTCGACCTGTTCGCAGCTGGGCTACATGTTCGTGGCGGCGGGTGTCGGGGTCTATTCGGTCGCGATGTTCCACCTGTTCACCCACGCCTTCTTCAAGGCCATGCTGTTCCTTGGCGCCGGTTCGGTCATCCACGCGATGCATCATGAACAGGATCTGCGGAACTATGGCGGGCTGCGGAAGAAGATCCCCTATACCTTCTGGGCCATGCTGATCGGCACGCTGGCCATCACCGGCGTCGGTATCCCGCTGACCACCATCGGCTTCGCGGGCTTCCTGTCCAAGGACGCCGTGATCGAAAGCGCCTATGCCTCGGGCAACGCCTATGCCTTCTGGCTGCTGGTCATCGCCGCCTGCTTCACCAGCTTCTACTCCTGGCGGCTGATGTTCCTGACCTTCTGGGGCGAGCCGCGCCCGCAGAAGGTCTGGGATCCCGCCGTCAAGGCCGAGGAAGAGGTCCAGACCGCCGCCGCCGCCGCCGAGCCCGTGGCGCATGGTCATGGCGATCACGGCCACCACGACCACGATCACCACGACGGGCTGCACGCCCATGAGCATGCCCATGAAAGCCCGGCCGTGATGCTGGTGCCCCTGGGCGTGCTGAGCCTCGGTGCGATCTTCGCCGGCATGATCTGGTACGCGCCCTTCTTCGGCGACCATGACCGCGTCAGCCAGTTCTTCCACATGCCCCATGTGGCCGCTGCGGCCGACCACGGCACCGAACCCGCCGACCATGCCACGGCACCGGCCGAGGCGGCCGAGCCCGCCGATCACGCCCCGGCACCCGCCGCCGAGGGCGAGGCCCATGCGGCCGTCGCGGCCCCGGTCGGAGGCGCGATCTACATGCACCCTGACAACCACGTGCTGGACGACGCGCACCATTCGCCCAAGTGGGTCAAGGCGTCGCCCTTCATCGCCATGCTGATCGGCCTCGGCCTTGCCTGGGCGATGTACATCCGCAACCCGGCCGCGCCCGCGCGTCTGGCCGAGACACAGCGCCCGCTGTACCGCTTCCTGCTGAACAAGTGGTATTTCGACGAGCTGTACGACGCGATCTTCGTGCGGCCCGCCCGCTGGATCGGCCGCGCGCTGTGGCATGGGGGCGACCGCCGGACCATCGACGGGGCAATCAACGGCCTTGCGATGGGCCTGATCCCGCGCATCACCCGCTTCGCCGGCCGCGTGCAGTCGGGCTATCTTTTCCACTACGCCTTCGGGATGGTGCTGGGCCTTGTCGCCCTGCTGATCTGGGTGATGGCGCGGAGCATGAGCTGAGATGACGACCTATCCGCTTCTTTCGATCATCACCTTCCTGCCGATCGTCGCGGCGCTGATCCTCGCGCTGTTCCTGCGCGGCGAGGACGAGGGCGCGGGCCGCAACGCCAAGTGGCTGGCGCTGGTCGCCACGGTCGCCACCTTCTTGGTGTCCTGCGTCGTGCTGGCGGGCTTCGACCCGCAGAACACGGCCTTCCAGTTCGTGGAAGACCAACCCTGGATCATGGGCCTGCGCTACAAGCTGGGCGTGGACGGCATCTCGATCCTCTTCGTGATGCTGACCACCTTCCTGATGCCGCTGGTGATCCTCTCCACCTGGGAGATGACGGACCGCGCCAAGGACTACATGATCGCCTTCCTGGTTCTGGAAGGGCTGATGATCGGCGTCTTCGTGGCGCTGGACCTGGTGCTGTTCTACCTGTTCTTCGAGGCCGGGCTGATCCCCATGTTCCTGATCATCGGAATCTGGGGCGGGAAGGACCGCATCTACGCGGCCTTCAAGTTCTTCCTCTACACTTTCCTCGGGTCGGTCTTCATGCTGGTCGCGATGATCGTGATGTACCGCATGGCGGGCACCACCGACATCCCGACGCTGCTGGGCTTCGACTTCCCGAGCGATCCTTTCACCATCTTCGGGTGGAGCCTGGTGGGCGGCACGCAGATGCTGCTGTTCCTCGCCTTCTTCGCGAGCTTCGCGGTCAAGATGCCGATGTGGCCGGTCCATACTTGGCTGCCTGACGCGCACGTCCAGGCGCCGACCGCGGCCTCGGTCCTGCTGGCGGCGGTGCTGCTGAAGATGGGGGGCTACGGCTTCCTGCGCTTCTCGCTTCCGATGTTCCCCGAGGCCTCGGCCATCGCGCAGGGCCCGATTTTCTGGCTGTCGGCCATCGCCATCGTCTACACCAGCCTTGTCGCGCTGGCGCAGTCCGACATGAAGAAGCTGATCGCCTATTCCTCGGTCGCGCACATGGGCTTCGTCACCCTCGGCACCTTCGCGGCCAGCGAGCAGGGCGTGCAGGGCGCGATCTTCCAGATGCTGTCGCACGGCTTCATCTCGGGCGCGCTGTTCCTTCTGGTCGGCGTGATCTACGACCGGATGCACACGCGCGAGATCGACGCCTATGGCGGCCTCGTGAACCGGATGCCGATCTACGCGCTGATCTTCCTGTTCTTCACCATGGCGAACGTGGGCCTGCCGGGCACCTCGGGCTTCGTGGGCGAGTTCCTGACGCTCATGGCCGCCTTCCAGGTCAACACCTGGGTGGCCTTCGTGGCGACCTCGGGCGTGATCCTTTCGGCCGCCTATGCGCTGTGGCTTTACCGCCGCGTGACGCTGGGGCAGCTGGTCCGCACCGGACTGCGCTCGATCGCCGAGATGACCCCGCGCGAGCGCTGGATCTTCGTGCCGCTCATCGCCATGACGATCCTCCTGGGCGTTTATCCGCGGGCCGTCACCGACATCACCGGGCCCTCGGTTGCAGCCCTTCTGAACGACTATCACGCCAGCCTGCCTGCCGCTGACGCCGCGACCGCCGTCGCCGCCGCGCCCGCAGACGGCCACTAAGGGGCATTCCGTCATGATGACGTCTCTCGACCTTTACACCCTCATGCCCGAGGTGGCGCTGTCGGTCTTCGCGCTGGTCGCACTGATGTTCGGGGCCTTCTTCGGCAAGGACCGGGTCGCGGGCGCCGTGCTGTGGCTGTCGGTGATCGCGCTGCTGGTCGCTGCGGTCGCGATCGGCTGGGGCGGGCGCGGGGACGCGGAGGCGTTCTTCGGCATGTTCATCGACGACGCCTTCGCGCGCTTTGCCAAGGTGACGATCCTTTTGTCCGCCGCCGGCGTGCTGGCGATGAGCGCGGACTACCTGGTCCGCCACGGGCTGATGCGCTTCGAGCTGCCGGTGCTCGTGGTGCTGGCGGTCATCGGCATGATGGTCATGGTTTCGGCCGGCGACCTGCTGACGCTCTACATGGGGCTCGAACTGCAATCGATGGCGCTTTACGTTGTCGCGGCCATGCGCCGTGAAAGCGCGCGCTCGTCCGAGGCGGGGCTTAAGTACTTCGTGCTGGGTTCGCTCAGCTCGGGGATGCTGCTCTACGGCGCCTCGCTGGTCTACGGCTACGCAGGCACGACCAACCTGGCGGGCGTGATGGAGGCGATCACCGGGGACCGCCTGTCGCTTGGGCTGCTCTTCGGCCTGGTGTTCCTGCTGGTCGGTCTGGCCTTCAAGGTCTCGGCCGTTCCCTTCCACATGTGGACGCCCGACGTCTACGAGGGCTCGCCCACGCCGGTGACGGCCTTCTTCGCCACCGCACCCAAGGTCGCCGCCATGGCGATGATCGGGCGGCTGATGTGGGGTGCTTTCGGGGGCGTTCCGGGTGAATGGACGCAGGTGATCGCGGTCATGGCGGTGCTGTCGATGTTCCTCGGCTCGATTGCCGGGATCGGGCAGCGCGACATCAAGCGCCTGATGGCCTATTCCTCGATCGCGCATGTCGGCTTCGCCCTGATCGGTCTTGCGGCGGGTACCGTCTTTGGCGTCCAGTCCACGCTGATCTACATGGCTGTCTATGCGGTCATGAACGTTGGCACCTTTGCCTTCATTTTGTCGATGGAACGCGACGGCCGCCCGGTGACCGCCATCGACGATCTCAACCTGCTGGCGCGGGCCGAGCCGCTGAAGGCGCTGGCCATGACCGTGCTGCTTTTCAGCCTTACGGGCGTTCCGCCGATGCTGGGCTTCTTCGCGAAGTTCGGCGTGCTGAAGGCCGCCGTGGACGTGCAGATGGGCTGGCTTTCGGTCCTGGGCGTGATCGCCTCGGTGATCGGCGCCTATTATTACCTCCGGATCGTCTACTACATGTACTTCGGCACGCAGCGTGACACGCCGGTAGAATCCCGGATGGGCGGCGCGCAATGGGTCGCACTGATGGGCTCGGCGGCTGCGATGATCATCGGCGCCTTCTCGCTCTTCGGAACCGAGGCCGCGGCCGAGCGCGCGGCGCTGTCGCTGGTCGGCGAGAATGCCGTCGTCGTCCCGGCCCCCGTCGCCGTCGCGACCGCGCCCGTTGACTGACGCCAGTCTGCCGCTGTCGGCGTCCTGGCCGCAGGGCGTCGGCCGCCTGATCCTCGAGCAGACGGACAGCACCAATGCCGAGGCGGCCCGCCTCGGCACGTCGCTGGCGGGGCCGACCTGGATCATGACGCGCAGGCAGGACGCAGGGCGCGGGCGCCGTGGCCGGAGCTGGTCCATGCCTGCGGGGAACTTCGCCGCTACCCTGGCGCTGCGCCCGCAGGGCTCGCCGGCCGACGTGTCGCTTTACAGCTTCGTCGCGGCCCTTGCGCTGCACGAGGCGCTGACGGCGGTCTGTGGTCCCGCCGCGCGGCTGGCGATCAAGTGGCCCAACGACGTCCTGTTGAACGGCGGCAAGGTGGCGGGCATTCTTCTGGAAAGCGCGGGGCAGGGGCGCGACGTGTCGCTGCTGGCCGTCGGCATTGGCGTCAACCTGGCCGCTGCCCCCGAACCCGGTGCGCTGGAACCCGGCGCCGTCCCGCCCGTCTCGGTCCTGGGCGAAACCGGCCATGCCGTCGCGCCCGAGGAGTTTCTGGACTTGCTCGCCCCCGCCTTCGCGCGCTGGCAGCAGCAGTTGGCGGCCTATGGCTTCGGCCCGATCCGCACCGCCTGGACCGCCCGCGCGGCACGGCTTGGACAGACGATCACCGCCCGCACCGGCGCCACCAGCCGCACCGGCAGGTTCGAGGGGATCGACGACAGCGGCGCCCTGGTCCTGACTACCGCCGCCGGCCGCGAGGTCATCCCCGCCGCCGAGGTTTTTTTCGACGAGGTCGCCTGATGCTTCTCTGCATCGACACCGGTAACACCAACACCCTGTTCTCGATCTGGAACGGCGAGCGCTTCCTGTCCCACTGGCGCATCGCCACCGATCATCGCCGCACGGCGGACGAATATTTCGTCTGGCTGCGCTCGCTGATGGCGCTGAGCAAGCTTGAGGTCGAGGTGGACGGCTGCATCATCAGCTCGACCGTGCCGCGCGTGGTGTTCAACCTGCGCGTCCTCTGCAACCGCTACTTCGACACCCGCCCTCTGGTCGTGGGCAAGCCCGACTGCCTGCTGCCCGCGCCTCCGCGCGTCGATGCGGGCACCGTGGTCGGACCCGATCGCATCGTGAACACCTGGGCGGCCTTCGACCGCTATGGCCCGGACCTTGTGGTGGTGGATTTCGGCACCGCGACGACCTTCGACGTGGTGGGCGAGGATGGCGCCTATGTCGGCGGCGTGATCTCGCCTGGCGTGAACCTGTCGCTGGAAGCCCTGCACATGGGCGCGGCCTCGCTGCCCCATGTCGATATCTCCCGTCCCGCGCAGGTCATCGGCACGAACACCGTCGAATGCATCCAGTCCGGCGTCTTCTGGGGCTATGCCGGCCTCGTGCGCGAGATCTGCTCGCGCATCGCCGCCGAGCGCGGCCGCCCCATGAAGATCATTGCAACCGGAGGGCTGGCCGCGCTGTTCGACCAGATCGAGGATCTGTTCGACCGCTGGGACGACGACCTGACAATGCACGGGCTGCGGCTCATCCACGATTACAACAAGGAGATGGGCAATGTCTGAACGCCTGATCTATCTGCCGCTCGGCGGCGCGGGCGAAATCGGCATGAACGCCTATGTTTACGGCTACGGCAAGCCGGGACGGGAACGCCTGATCCTGGTCGATCTGGGCGTGACCTTCGGCGACATGGACAGCGCGCCGGGCATCGACCTGATCATGCCCGACGTCCGCTGGCTGGAAGACAACCGCGACCGGCTGGAGGCGATCTTCATCACCCACGGGCACGAGGATCACGTCGGTGCCCTGGGCCTGCTGTGGAACCGCCTGCGGGCGCCTGTCTATACCCGCCGCTTCACGGGTGCGCTTGCCCGCATGAAGATGGAGGAGGCGGGCCAGCCCGTCGACAAGCTGCGCACTGTCGGTGCCCGCCCCGAGGTGGTCGAGGCCGGTCCCTTCCGCGTCCAGTTCGTGCCCGTCAGCCACTCGATCCCGGAAAGCGCGGCGCTGATCATCGACACGCCCGCGGGTCGCATCGTCCATTCCGGCGACTTCAAGCTGGACGGAACCCCCATCGTGGGCGAGGCCTTCGATCCGATCCTGTGGCACGAGATCGCGGGCGAGGCACCCATCACCGCGCTGATGTGCGATTCGACCAACGTCTTCACCCGCCATCCGGGCCGGTCCGAGGCCGTGCTGGCGAACCCGCTTCTGGACTGGGTGGTGGCGCAGAAGCAGATGGTGGTGGCGACGACCTTCGCCTCGAACATCGCGCGGCTCAAGACGCTGGCGGATGCGGGAACTGCGGCCGGGCGGCAGGTGTGCCTGCTGGGCCGGGCCATGCGCAAGATGGTGACGGCGGCGACCGAGGCCGGCATCCTGCGCGACTTCCCCCGCGTGATCGGTCCCGAGGAGGCCGTCGACCTGCCGCGCGACAAGGTGCTTCTGATCGTCACCGGCAGCCAGGGCGAGCGCCGCGCAGCCTCGATGCAGCTGTCGATGGGCCGTTACCTCGGCATCGAGCTGAAGGAAGGCGACAGCTTCCTCTTTTCCAGCCGGACGATTCCGGGGAATGAACGCCCGGTCGGCCGCATCATGAATAACCTCAGCCGCATCGGCGTGAACGTCTTTGATGCGGACTCGGGCCTTTACCACGTCTCGGGCCATGCCAACCGCCCGGACCTTGAGGCTGTCCATGACCTGCTGAAGCCCCGCATCGTGATCCCCATGCATGGCGAGCACATGCACCTGCGCGAACACGCCAAGCTGGCGCAGGCCAAGGGCATGATCTCGGAAATCGTGACCAACGGCACCATGATCGATTTGGCGGGCGACCGCCCCCGCGTCGTGGACGAGGTCGAAACCGGCCGCATCTACCTGGACGGCAACGTGCTGATCGGGGCGATGGATGGGGTGGTGCGCGACCGCATCCGCATGGCGCTGAACGGCCATGCCACCGTCTCGGTCATCGTGGACGAGAACGACGAGGTCCTGCCCGACGCCTGGGTGGAAACCATGGGCCTTGCCGCCCAGGGCCGCGCGGGTGTGCCGCTGGCGCGCCATATCGAAAGCGAGCTGGCCGATTACCTCGACCGCGTGGATGACGCGACGGTGATGAACGACAAGAAGCTGGACGAGGGCGTCCGCCGCATCGTCCGCCAGGTCTCGATGGAGGAGGTCGGCAAGAAGCCCGAGGTCAAGGTCATCATCAGCCGCCTTGCCGCCGACTGAGCGCGGGGCGCCGCAGCCCGGCGCCCTGACTTTCTTCTTCGGGAAAATATCCCGGGGGCGCACGAAGTGCGGCGGGGGCAGCGCCCCCGTCCGGCCTTGCCGCTTGACCTTCCGCCGCCGCCTTGGCATCGCCCCCGCATGAGCGAGTTCGATCCCACACCCACGCACCGCAACTTCTACGGCCGCCGCCACGGCAAGACCCTGCGGCAAAGCCAGAAGGGCTACCTGTCCGAGGATCTGGGCAGCCTGCGCCCGCGCGGGATCACGGTCGAGGAGAACCCCGACCGCACCCCCATCGATCCCGCCGCGATCTTCGGAGACGACCGCCCCGTCTGGCTGGAGGTCGGCTTCGGCGGCGGCGAGCACATGGTTGCCATGGCCGCGCGCTATCCGCAGATCGGCATCATCGGCTGCGAGCCTTTCATCAACGGCGTCGCCATGCTGCTGGGCAAGATCCGCGCGGCGGGCGTGTCGAATGTCAGTGTCCATCCGGGCGATGCACGCGACCTGATGGACGTGCTGCCCGATGGCTCGATCTCCAAGGCCTTCCTCAACTATCCCGACCCATGGCCCAAGGCGCGCCACCATCGCCGCCGCTTTGTCACGCCCGAACACCTGATCCCCCTGCACCGCGTCATGGCCCCAGGCGCCGAGTTCCGCGTTGCGACCGACATTCCCGACTACATGCGCCAGACGCTGGAGGAAGTGCCGAAGGCCGGTTTCGCGCTGGTCCATGAGGGGCCGGAGCCTTGGGACGACTGGCATTCCACCCGCTACGAGCAGAAGGCGCTGCGCGAGGGCCGCGTGCCGCATTACGCCACCTTCCGACGCTGACGTGGCCCGCGCCTCCGGCGGGGATATTTTCAGACAGAAGATGGCAGGGCCGCGCGCCCCGCGCTAAGGTCTCGCCCGAATAAAGGAGAGCCCCATGTCGCACAGCGCCGAACCCATGCCCATGTCCGCCCGCCGCTCGGGCCCGCTGAAGGGCGAGGCGCAGGTGCCCGGCGACAAGTCGGTCAGTCACCGCGCGTTGATCCTGGGCGCGCTGGCCGTGGGCGAAACGCGCATCACCGGTCTGCTGGAAGGGCAGGACGTGCTGGACACGGCCAAGGCCATGCAGGCCTTCGGCGCCGAAGTGCAGCGCGTGGGCGAGGGCGAATGGGTCGTCCATGGCGTCGGCGTCGGCGGCTTTGCCGAACCCGAGGGTGTGATAGACTGCGGCAACTCCGGCACCGGCGTCCGGCTGATCATGGGCGCCATGGCGACAACGCCCATCACTGCGACCTTCACCGGCGATCCCAGCCTCTCGCGCCGTCCCATGCGCCGGATCACCGACCCGCTGGAACTGTTCGGCGCGCAAGTGACGGCGCGCGAGGGCGGGCTGCTGCCCGTCACGATCCGGGGCGCGGCGGACCCGGTGCCGGTGCTCTACCGCACGCCTGTCGCCAGCGCACAGATCAAGTCGGCGGTGCTGCTGGCGGGCCTCAACGCTCCTGGGCAGACGGTCGTGATCGAGTCCGAGCCGACGCGCGACCACACCGAACGGATGCTTGCAGGCTTCGGCGCCACTGTCACAACCGAGGTGACCGCCGAGGGCCGCGTCATCACCCTGACGGGCCGCCCCGAACTGCGCCCCTGCGCGGTCGCCGTGCCGCGCGACCCGTCCTCGGCCGCCTTCCCGGTGGCCGCGGCGCTGATCGTGCCGGGATCGGAAATCCGCGTGCCGGGCGTCAGCCGCAACCCGACGCGTGACGGGCTTTACATCACGCTGGAGGACATGGGCGCCGACCTCATCTGGGAAAACCAGCGCGAGGAGGGGGGCGAGCCCGTGGCCGACCTGATCGTCCGCCACGGTCCCCTGCGCGGCGTGACCGTTCCCGCCGAGCGTGCGGCCAGCATGATCGACGAGTTCCCCATCCTGTCAGTGATCGCGACCTTTGCTGAAGGGACGACGGTGATGAACGGCGTGGCGGAACTGCGCGTCAAGGAAAGCGACCGCATCGACGCCATGGCGCGCGGGCTGGAAGCGAACGGCGCCCGCCTTGAGGAAACCCAGGACAGCCTGACCGTTCACGGCACTGGCGGCCTTGCGGGCGGGGCGACCTGCGCCACCCATCTCGACCACCGCATCGCGATGTCGTTCCTGGTCGCGGGGCTCGCGTCGGACCAGCCGATCACCGTGGATGACGCGGGGCCGATTGCGACCAGCTTCCCCGATTTCGTGCCGCTGATGACGCGACTGGGGGCGCAGATCGGCTGACAGCCGGATCGGCGCTCCGCGTTCAGGCGCCGTTCGTACGAGACCGGGCCGCCAGGTGCATGGCGGCCCTGATCCTGTTACTTCATGCGTTGGCCGCCATGTGGCCGGTCTTGCGCAATGCCTCGCGGATCTCGTCCAGCACCGCGGGGTCGTCGATGGTGGCGGGCATCTTGAACTCCTCGCCGTCCGCGATCTTGGCCATGGTCGCCCGCAGGATCTTGCCCGAGCGTGTCTTGGGCAGCCGGTCCACCACGACCGTGTCCTTGAAGGCGGCGACGGGGCCGATGCGGTCGCGCACCATCTTCACGACCTCGCGGCCGATCTGCTCGGGCGCGATCTCCACGCCCTTCTTGAGGCACAGGAATCCCAGCGGAGTCTGGCCCTTCAGCGAATCCGCCACCCCGATCACCGCGCATTCCGCGACGGCGGGGTGCGAGGCCAGCACCTCCTCCATCGCGCCGGTGGACAGCCGGTGGCCCGCGACGTTGATGACGTCGTCGGTGCGGGCCATGATGTAGAGATATCCGTCCTCGTCGATGTAGCCCGCGTCGCCGGTCTCGTAATAGCCGGGGAAGGTGGTCAGGTAGGACTTGCGGAAGCGGTCCTCGGCGTTCCACAGGGTCGGCAGCGTGCCCGGGGGCAGGGGCCGCTTGATCGCGATGGCGCCCAGGGTGCCGGGCGGCACCGGGTGGCCCGCCTCGTCCAGCACCTGCACGTCATAGCCCGGCATGGGGACCGAGGGGCTGCCGTGCTTGATGGGCAGGGTCTCGATCCCGAAGGGATTGGCGGCAATGGCCCAGCCGGTTTCCGTCTGCCACCAGTGATCGATCACCGGCACGTTGAGGTTCTGTTCCACCCATTGCACCGTGTCGGGGTCCGCCCGCTCGCCCGCGAGGAACACGGCTTTCAGCGACTTGAGGCTGTAGTCGCGGATATAAAGGCAGGCCGGGTCCTCGCGCTTGACGGCGCGGATGGCGGTGGGCGCGGTGAAGAAGACCTTGACCTTGTGGTTCTGGATGATGCGGCCGAAGATGCCGGGGTCGGGGGTGCCGACGGGCTTGCCCTCGAAGACGATGGTGGTCGCGCCCGCCAGCAGGGGGCCGTAGCAGATGTAGCTGTGGCCCACGACCCAGCCCACGTCGGAGGCCGCCCAGAAGACATCGCCCGCGTCGATGCCGTAGATGTTCTTCATCGTCCAGTTCAGCGCGACGATATGGCCCGCCGTGTGGCGGACGACGCCCTTGGGCTGGCCGGTCGTGCCCGAGGTGTAGAGGATGTAGTGCGGGTGGTTCCCTTCGACGGGAACGCAATCGGCGGGCTCGACGCCATACTGGAAGCTGTGCCAGGCGTAGTCGCGGCCTTCGATGAGTTCAGCCACCTCCTGCTCGCGCTGGAAGATCACGCAGAACTCGGGCTTGTGCTTCGCCTCCTCGATCGCGCGATCCAGCAGCGGCTTGTAGTGGACGACGCGCCCTGGCTCGAGACCGCAGGAGGCGGCGATGATCGCCTTGGGGGTGCAGTCGTCGATGCGGACGGCCAGCTCATGCGCAGCGAAACCGCCGAAGACGACCGAATGTATAGCGCCCAGGCGCGAGCAGGCCAGCATCGCCTCCAGCGCCTCGGGCACCATGGGCATGTAGATGATGACGCGGTCACCTTTCTGGACGCCCTTCTCGCGCAGGGCACCGGCGAGGCGCGCCACGCGGTCCCGCAGCTCGGCATAGGTGATGCCCCGGTAGGAATGGGTGATCGGGCTGTCGTGAATCACGGCAAGCTGGTTGCCGCGGCCTGCCTCGACGTGCCGGTCCACCGCGTTCCAGCAGGCATTGACCTGGGCGTCCGCGAACCACTCGCCCGCCGGCCCCTGGTCGAAGAAAGCGCGGCTGGGCGGCTTGACCCAGCCGATGTCCTGAGCGGCCCTCATCCAGAAGCCCTCGGGATCGTTCTTCCACGCGGCGTAGATGTCCTGGTAGCCCATGCCCGTCTCTCCCCCTTCGACGTCCTCCATAAGCCCTAGAGGCGAGGGTGCGGGCAAATCAACAGTATTGGCCCGAACGCCCCGTCCATGTGGCGGATTGCCTCAGGCGAGGAGCCCGGGGCTTTGCAAACTTCCGGCAGGGTTTGCGGCAGGCCGGGCAAGGCCCGCCGGTCTTTGCAAAACAGCCTGCCTGCCAGGGCGAATCGCCTCAGCCGTAATGGGCAACCGGGGTTCCGGCCAGGGCGCTGATGTTCAGCAGTCCCCGCGCCGTGATCGAGGGCGTCACGATATGCGCCTTGTTGCCCATTCCCATCAGGATCGGCCCGACCTCGAGCCCCTGCGCCCGCGTCTTGAGGATGTTGCGCACCGCCGAGGCCGCGTCGGTGCCGGCGAAGACCAGCACGTTCGCCGGTTCGTCCCCCAGCCGCGACCTGGGCATCAGCCGGGCGCGGACCGCCGGGTCCAGGGCGGCATCGACATGCATTTCTCCGTCATAGACGAAGTCGACCTCGCGCTCGGCCAGGACGTCCATCGCCGCGCGCATCTTGCGGCCCGAGTCGGTGTCGAGGTTGCCGAACTGCGAATGGCTGCACAGCGCGATGCGCGGCGTCAGGCCGAAGCGGCGGACATGGCGGGCGCAGCCCATGGCGGTTTCCGCGACCTCCTGCGGGGTCGGGTCGTGATGGACCTGGGTGTCCGCGATGAAGAGGGGACCTTCCTCCTGGATCATCATGGACAGCGCGCCGACCGGATGCAGCCCCCCGCGTGCCAGGATCTCGCGCACATAGCGAAGGTGCCAGGTGTATTGGCCGAAGGTGCCGCAGATCAGGCTGTCGGCCTCGTTCCGATGCACCATCACCGCGCCAATGGCGGTGGTGTTGGTGCGCATGATCGCGCGGGCGATGTCGGGGGTGACGCCGCGCCGCGCCATCAGCGTATGGTAGGTTTCCCAGTATTCCCGATAGCGGGGGTCATCCTCGGGGTTGACGATCTGGAAATCGACGTTCGGCCGGATCGGCAGGCCCGCGCGCTCGGCCCGCATCTCGATCACCTCGGGGCGCCCGATGAGGATCGGGACGTCGTTGGTATCCTCCAGCATGGCGTTGGCGGCGCGCAGCACGCGCTCATCCTCGCCTTCCGCAAAGACGATGCGGCGCTCGGCACTTGCCGAGGCGTCGAAGACCGGGCGCATGATCAGCGCCGAGCGGAAGACCGAGCCGTCCAGATGCCGCTTGTAGGCGTGGATATCGGGCAGGGGGCGGGTCGCCACGCCCGATTCCATCGCCGCGCGGGCAACGGCGGTGGCGACCACGCCCATCAGGCGGGGGTCGAAGGGCTTGGGGATCAGGTAGTTCGGCCCGAAGGTCAGCGTCTCGCCCCTATAAGCAGCGGCCGCCTCGGCGCTGGTGGTGGCGCGGGCCAGCGCCGCGATCCCCTCGATGCAGGCGATCTGCATGGCGTCGTTGATCTCGGTCGCGCCCACGTCCAGCGCGCCTCGGAAGATGAAAGGGAAACACAGGACGTTGTTGACCTGGTTCGGATAGTCGCTGCGGCCCGTGGCGATCAGCGCGTCGGGGGCAGCCTCGCGCACGTCCTCGGGCGAGATCTCAGGCGTGGGGTTCGCCAGGGCGAAGACGATGGGACGGCGGGCCATGCGGGCCACCATCTCGGGCTTCAGCACGCCGGGGCCGGAGAGGCCAAGGAACAGGTCAGCGCCGCCGATCACCTCGTCCAGCGTTCGCAGGTCGGTCGCCTGTGCGAAGGCGGCCTTCTGCGGGTTCATGTCCACGTTCCGGCCCTCGTGAACCAGCCCGTGGATGTCGCAGAGCCAGATGTTCTCGCGTTTGACGCCCAGCTTCAGCAGCATGTTGAGGCAGGCGATGCCCGCCGCACCGCCGCCGGTCGAGACGACCTTGATGTCCTCGAACCTCCGGCCCGTCACCCGCAGGGCGTTGGTCGCGGCGGCGCCCACGACGATGGCAGTGCCGTGCTGGTCGTCGTGGAAGACCGGGATGTTCATCGATTCGCGGCAGAGCTTTTCCACGACGAAGCAGTCCGGCGCCTTGATGTCTTCCAGGTTGATCGCGCCGAAGGTGGGTTCCAGCGCGCGGACGATGGCCGCGAGCTTCACCGGGTCGGCTTCGTTCACTTCGATGTCGAAGCAGTCGATATTGGCGAATTTCTTGAAAAGGACCGCCTTGCCCTCCATCACCGGCTTGGAGGCACCGGCGCCGATGTTGCCCAGGCCCAGCACCGCCGTCCCGTTCGACACGACCGCCACCAGGTTGCCCCGCGCCGTATAGCGCGCCGCGCAGGCGGGGTCGGCCTGGATCTCCAGACAGGCCTCGGCCACGCCCGGCGAATAGGCGAGGCTGAGGTCGCGCCCGTTGGCCAGGGGCTTCGTTGCCCGGATCTCGAGCTTACCGGGGCGCGGAAACTCGTGATACCGTAGCGCCGCCTGCCGCGCATTGTCCTGCCGCCGATCGTCCATGCCCTGCCTCCGTAAGCTCGTCCTTTCGTCCTAGTCGTGGCGACGCGGCGTCACAAGCGCCGCGCCCATGGCTTTGCGCCTGGCGAAAAGCGCGGGGTTGCGCAGGTCCGCCTCGGGGCGGATGATGCCGCAAACTGCCCAAAGGTGCCCCATGTCCCTGATCGACGCCGCCCGCCGCGTGCGAGAGGCCGCTTATGCCCCTTATTCCGGCTTCAAGGTCGGTGCGGCGGTGCGCGGCGCCTCGGGCGCGATCTATGCCGGCTGCAACGTCGAGAACGTGGCCTATCCCGAGGGCACCTGTGCCGAGGCCGGCGCCATCGCCGCCATGGTCGCGGCGGGCGAGACCGAGATCACCGAGGTCTGCGTCATCGCCGGCAGCGCCCGCCCGACGCCTCCCTGCGGCGGCTGCCGCCAGAAGCTGGCCGAGTTCGCCCGCGGGGAAACGCCCGTCCTGCTTGCGACGGTGGACGGCGAGACCCTGGCGACGACCGTGGCCGAACTGCTGCCCGGCCGCTTCGAGGTTGGCCACATGGGTTGAAGGCGGACAAAGACGGACGGGGTGCGAACTGATCTTGCTGCATCTTCCTGCCTGTCGATTCGGCTCCTGCCCCATGGTCATCGCATGAAATTCCTTCCAAAGACTGAACCGACCCTGAACTCCGGACCTCCGATGACCCAGTTTCCGAACCTCACGATCGTCGATCACCCGCTGGTGCAGCACAAGCTGACGATCATGCGGAAGCACACGACCTCGACCAACAGCTTCCGCCGCCTTCTGCGCGAGATCAGCCTGCTTCTGGCCTATGAGGTCACGCGCGATCTGGAGCTGACCACGATCCGCATCCAGACGCCTCAGTGCGAGATGGACGCGCCGGTGCTGGAAGGAAAGAAGCTTGCGCTGATCTCGATCCTGCGGGCGGGCAACGGCCTGCTGGACGGGATCCTGGAACTGATCCCGGCGGCGCGGGTGGGCTTCCTCGGGCTTTACCGCGACCCGGACACGCTGCAGCCGGTGCAATATTACGCCAAGGTGCCCAACGACCTGGATGCCCGCATGGTCATCGTCGTGGACCCGATGCTGGCCACGGGAAACAGCGCGGTCGCGGCGATCGACCTTCTCAAGGCCGGCGGCGCGCGCAACATCTGTTTCCTCTGTCTTCTGGCCGCGCCCGAAGGCGTTGCGCGGATGCAGGAATCCCATCCGGACGTGGCCGTCTACACCGCCTCGCTGGACGAGAAGCTGGACGAGCATGGCTATATCGTGCCGGGCTTGGGGGATGCGGGCGACCGGATGTTCGGCACGAAGTGAGCTTGCGTTAACCGGGACTTAGTGCCCGGCCCTGTAGACCCGACCCCGGAAAGAACCGAATCGAAGGGGCCGGCGATGGGGATCTCGGGGTTTTCGCTGCTGCTGGCGGCCGTGGCCGCTCTTGCCGCACTGGCGAGCGTGACAGTCCCAACAGAGGCCGGCCAGCCGGGCGAAGGGATGCGCCGCCTCGAGGTTCCGGCCAGCGAGCTGTCTCCGGCGCTGCAGCCGGCAGAAACGCCGCCACCCGACTTCACCGCGGGCCAGTACATCGATTCGGCGGGCTGCGTCTTCGTCCGCACCGATGGGGGGTGGCGCGGACGCATCGACCGTGACGGCGCAGCGGTCTGCGGCTATCCGCCCACGCTGTCTGCCCGACACACCGGTCCGGACAGCGAACCGGCACTGTTTCCTGAGCCCGAACTGCCGCGCGCTGCCCGCATCGAGCGCGAGCTGACGCAGGTCATCATCCCCAACCTTCAGGCTGCTGAACTGGCCGAAGGCAGCCCCTCGCGCGAGACCAGGAAGGAGTCGGGCAACCCGGACCCTGACGCGCTGGGCATTCCGCAGGTACCTCAAGGCAAGGCGCCCCCCGATCCGCTGCAGATTGGTGCGACAATCACGCAGGCGCCGGCGATTTCCCGAGAGATGGCGGGTCCGGGGCGCATCGACAGGCTTTGCGCGCTGATCGGCGGCGACGCATCGGCGCAGGATGGCGCCAGCCTGGGTCTTTGCGGGGGCGCGACCTCGCTTGCCTCGCTGGCCCGTGTCTCGTCTGGACACAAGGAAAACAGCAAGGCGGGCAGAACTGCTGCGAAGGCCGGTGGAACAAAGGGCGTCTCACCGAACGCGGGGGCGAAGAGGCGGAAGGCCAAGGTCGCGGCCAGCGAGGGCTTCGGGGCAAGCCGGGCTGGCGCGTCCGCGAAGGCTCTGCCGCCGGACGACATCCGGATGATCCCGCCGGGCGCGCGCTTCGTTCAGGTCGGATCGTTCCGCGAGGCAGGACAGGCGCAAGCGGCCGCGGCTAGGCTTGCCCGGATGGGCGTGCCGGTGCTCCGAGGGACAGAGGGCAAGGCCGAGTTGGTCATGGTGGGCCCGCTCGACGGCCGGGAGGCGATCGTGCGGATGATCGAGAAGCTGCGCCGCGCAGGCTACCCCGACCTCCGCGCCCGCAGATAGGTCGAGCAGGAGGTCGGCCGACAACATGGCGGGCTAGGGCCTGCAAGAGCCGCAGTCTCACCCTCGCCTCACGTCTGATCTGTTTCCCTGTGGGGGGCTGAGCCCGAAGATGTTGGAGTTCAGGCTCTTGTGCTTGGAGATTCTCTCAAGCCACGGTGCTGGCAGCACCAGTAAGGGTCGAGCCGCTGGAGCGGACCTGAGGCGATGGCACAAGACTCTGATAGCGACAGACGCCATGCCATCGTCGCGGGAACGCGTCGGCGGCACGCAAGGGTTCTCAGCGCGCGCAGATCTGCTGCAACTGCACCCACTCGCCTTCGGACATCAGCGGCTCGGGCGGATCGGCGGCGCGGAAGGGGTCGGCCTCGATCAGGGCAAGGACCGTTTCGCCGCTGGGGTCGAGCGAGCGGGCATAGGGCGCGCTGGGCACGCCTGCCTCGCGCATCCGGTCCAGCAGCGCGTCATCGGCGGGGCGCGGGGCAGGGCGCAGCAGCAAGGCCGTTCCCTGACCAGCGACGGCACGGGCTTTCAGTTCCCCCGAGGTCAGCATCGACACAGCGGCGGGCAGCCCCGCCTTCTGCAGAACCTCAAGCAGCGGGTCCGACTGTGCTGCGGCTAGATCGGCCGCAAGCACATGGCCCGCCGCCACCTGCGGGCCCGGCTCGCCCGCGATCATGTCATCGCCGATCACCACGATGCGGCCGGGCAGGGGACGCGCGCCCCGCATCGTCGCGGGCAGCACCACGATCCGGCCGTCAGGCCCCAGCAGGCGCGCCGACAGCCGGTCCAGCACGGCCGCCCCCGAGGCACGGTCGCAGGGGGCGCCGGTCGCCTGCCGCATGTCGGCCAGAATCGAGAGCCCGACAGCCGTCCTCTGCGCAGGCGGCGCGATCCGCGCAGCATGGGCGATCACCGCATCGGGAAGCCAGATCGCACCGGCAATCACTGCGGTGCCCACCACCGTCCAGACCAGCGCGCCGCGCAAGCGGCCGGGATGGGGGCGGCTGGCAGCAATGGCGGAATGGACGCGCTCGATCGCCTGGACCATCAGCGTGTCGTCAATCTCAACCACCTCGTCCTGCTCTGCGTCCCCGGGCGCGAAGATTGCGGGCATCTGGCCGGGGTTCAGGCGGGTCACGGCAGGCAGGGACCAGTGGGACAGCGGTTCCTCGGAGCGGGGGTCGCGCAGGATCAGCGTGGCATCGCCGAAGGACACGATGACGTCGCGCAACCGCTCGGAAGGGTGGGGCCGCCACACGCCGGTCGCCTCGAGCCGCTGGAACTGCGTCAGTGCCGTCACGATCGCGGAAGCCCTTCCGTGTGGTTGCGCCAGCCTTGCCCGGGACAAGGCGACCGCCCCGGCTTCTCGGCAAGAATGTGCCGATTCATCGCACTACGTCCAGACCCGCCGCGACAAAGGACCATGAAGGGCGGAAGCGGTCAGTGGACAGCCTTCACCATTGCGGGAAACGCAGCGGTTGTCGCCCGGGCGGACGGACGAACATCATGCGAGGCAGGGATGGGCTGGGCGAGAGTTTACTCACCAATTCGAGAAAAACGCTCAGAGGCGATCCGGGCATCTTCACCGCATTTCCTTCAGGCAGTGCGGACCCTGGCCACTGTCTTGCCGGCAACAAGCGCGATGAAGCGTCCCACTTTCGTCAGGACCTTGCGCGCCCGCTCGGGGGCAGAAGATAAGGGGCAGACCAGCGCCCAAGGTGCCCTGAGCGGGAGCGGTCGGGGCCATCGCGGAATGTACCTATTCGATTGCCCGGAGCGTCAGCGTGTCGTGCATCAGATCATCCCGTCCTGCTCGGCATGGCGAGGGGCGAAGATCGCGGACACCTGCTCAAGGTTCAGCCGCGTGACAGCAGAAACCAGTCGAGCAGCAGATGCCCGGGAAGTGCAAAACCTGCAGTCGCTCCTCAGGCCGCGCCGATCTCGATGCCGCGTTCGCTGGCCAAGCGGCGCATCCGCTCTTGCAGCTTCTCGAAGGCGCGGACCTCGATCTGGCGGATGCGCTCGCGCGAGACGCCATAGCGTTCGGACAGCGCCTCGAGCGTGACGGGATCGTCGCGCAAGCGGCGCTCGGTCAGGATGTCGCGCTCGCGCTCGTTCAGCACATCCATCGCGGCGGCCAGCATCGAGCGGCGGGTGTCGAGTTCGTCCTCTTCGGCATACTGGCTAGCCTGGTCGGCGTTCGTGTCCTCCAGCCAGTCCTGCCATTGCGCGGTCGACTCGCCCTCGCCCGACCCCACGGTCGCATTCAGGGATGCGTCGCCGCCCGAAAGGCGGCGGTTCATCTCGATCACTTCCTGCTCGGTTACGTTCAGGTCATTGGCGATCTGGCGCACGTTTTCCGGCCGCAGGTCGCCTTCCTCCAGCGCGCCCAGCTTGGCCTTGGCCTTGCGCAGGTTGAAGAACAGCTTCTTCTGGGCCGAGGTGGTGCCCATCTTCACCAGGCTCCAGGACCGCAGGATGTATTCCTGGATCGAGGCGCGGATCCACCACATCGCATAGGTGGCCAGCCGGAAGCCCTTTTCGGGGTCGAAGCGCTTGACGGCCTGCATCAGCCCGACGTTGGCCTCGGAAATCACCTCGGCCTGGGGCAGGCCATAGCCGCGATAGCCCATGGCGATCTTGGCGGCGAGCCGCAGGTGCGAGGTCACCAGCTTGTGCGCGGCCTCGGCGTCCTGATGATCGACCCAGGCCTTGGCGAGCATGTATTCCTCTTCCGGTTCCAGCAGGGGGAACTTGCGGATCTCCTGCAGGTAGCGGTTGAGGCCCTGCTCGGGGCTGGGCGCGGGAAGCTTGTCGAAATTTGCCATTGTCCTTTCCTGTGCAGCGACTCTGGCGGGGTTATTCAGCGAACGTCGCGTCAACCGCCGGGGTTCCCCGCAGGGCCGCCAGCAGGGCCTGCATATCGGCGGGTAATTCACTATCAAATGCAAGCCAGCGCCCATCGACCGGATGGGCAAAGCCCAGGTGCGCCGCGTGCAGCGCCTGGCGCGGGAAGGCGGCGACGGCCTCTGCCGCATCCCCCAGCGCACGGGCCGAGGCACGGCGCGCGCCGCCATAGACCGGGTCCCCGATCAGCCCCAGCCCGCAATGGGCCAGATGCACGCGGATCTGGTGGGTGCGCCCGGTTTCCAGCCGGCATTCGACCAGCATCGCGGCGGGAGGCATGCCGAAGGTTTCCAGCATGGTCGCGCGGGTGACGGCACGGCGGCCCTGCTTGAGGCTGACGGCCTGCCGCTGGCGGTCGGTCGGGTGGCGGCCCAGCAGGGTGGCGATCTTCAGCACGTTGCCCGGCTCGAAGCTGACGCCCGGCAGGCCGCGCAGGCGCGGGTCGACCGGGTCGATGGTTCCGTGCGCCAGCGCCAGATAGCGGCGGGCGGCCGAGTGGTCCTCGAACTGTCGGGCCAGCGCCTGATGCGCCAGGTCCGTCTTGGCGACGACCAGCAGGCCCGAGGTGTCCTTGTCGATCCGGTGGACGATCCCTGGCCGCGCCGCGCCGCCGATCCCCGACAGGCTGCCTGCGCAATGGGCCAGAAGCGCGTTCACCAGCGTCCGCGAGGGCGAGCCGGGGGCGGGATGGACGACCATGCCCGCAGGCTTGTCAATGACGATCAGGCTGTCATCCTCGTGAACCACGTTCAGCGGGATGTTCTCGGGGCGGGCGTCGATCGGTTCGGGTTCGCCAAGCGTGACGACATAGTCGCCGGGCAGGGCGCGGGCCTTGCCATCGGTGACGGGGCCGTTCGGGCCACGGATCGCACCCGCGGCGATCAGCCTGGCGATGCGCGAGCGGGACAGGGCCGCAGAGTCTGGCGCGGCTTCGGCCAGCGCCTTATCAAGCCGCGAGGCGTCGGCCGCAGCGAGGTCGGCCGGAAGGGTCAGGATGAGGTCGGGCATGGCGCGGGATGATAGGGCAGGGAAGCCGGATGCGGAAGTGCCCGAACTCGCCTGGCTGCGCCGGCTGGTGACGGGGCTGGCCGTGGTGATGGGCCTGGGGATGGTGGCAGTGGCCGCCATCCTGTGGCTCAGGCTGGCGCAACCGCCGCTGCCGGAACTGCCGCCCGGGCTGGCGCTGCCCGAGGGGACGGGCGCCGCCGCGGTCACCTTCGCCCGCGACTGGACCGTGGTGGTCACGGACGCGGGCGAGGTTTTGCTTTACGATCGCTCGGGCGCGTTGAAGCAGAGGGTTCTGCCGGGGCAGTAAGCGCCCCTCGCAGGGGCGGGTCAGGTCACGCCTTGTTGCCGGCGTCCATGTCGGTCGTGGGCGCCTCGGCCTCGCTGGCGCCGGCTTGCCCGCCGGTGTCGCCCAGGTCGGGAGGGGTCATGTCCGTGGCGGGCGCCTCCGCCTCGGTGACATGGGGAGTGTCCGATCCGCTGTCATTGCCCTGGGTCCGGCCCGACTGCGCCCCGCCAGTCATCGCCGCGATCATTGCGCGCAGCTCGGCATTCTCGCTGCGGGCCTTGATCGCCATCTCGCGCACGACCTCGAATTCCTCGCGGGTGACCAGGTTGCGCTCGGCCAGCCAGCGGTCCACCCAGCCCTTCATGGCCGTTTCCGCCTCGCTTTTCGCGCCCTGAGCGACGCCCATCGCATTGGTCATCAGCCGGGACATGTCGTCGAAAAAGCGGCTGGGGCCGCTGCCGTGGGTAGTCATCGCGCAATCCTTTCGCAAAGCGTGTGGGTCTATATGGCGAGCGCGCGGCCCCCCTTCAATGCGCTGCGGTTGACACCCCCGCCCCGCGCGGCCAAGCAACCGCAGGACGCGCGAGGCCCCCATGATCCCTTTTCCCGAGATTTCCCCCGACATCTTCAGCATCACGGTCGCGGGTCGCGAGTTCGCCCTGCGCTGGTATGCGATGGCTTATCTGGTCGGGCTGCTGCTGGGCTGGCGGATCATCGTGGCGCTGATGCGTCGCCCGCGCTTGTGGGGTGGAGCCGCGCCCATGCCCCCCGAGAAGGTCGAGGAGCTGCTGACCTGGGTCGTGGTGGGCGTGATCCTGGGCGGACGGCTGGGCTTCGTGCTGTTCTACGAGCCTGCATATTATCTGTCGAACCCCGGCCAGATCATCAAGGTCTGGCAGGGCGGCATGTCCTTCCACGGCGGCTTCCTGGGCGTGGTGCTGGCCGCCTGGGCCTATGCCCGCCGGAACGGCATCGCCCCCCTGCGGCTCGCCGACGCGCTGGCGATCGCGGCGCCCGTGGGCCTGTTCCTGGGCCGCATCGCAAACTTCATCAACGCCGAGCTTTGGGGCCGTCCCACGACCGCGCCCTGGGGCGTGATCTTCCCCGGCGAGGCCGCGCAGGACTGCCCCGGCGTCGAGGGCCTGTGTGCCCGCCACCCCAGCCAGCTTTACGAGGCGGGGCTTGAAGGGCTGCTGCTTGGGTTGGTCCTGCTGCTGCTGGTCCGTCGCGGCGCGTTGGCACGTCCGGGCCTTGCGCTGGGCGTGTTCTTGGCGGGCTACGGCCTTGCCCGCTTCGTGGTCGAGTTCTTCCGACAGGCCGACGCGCAATTCGTGGCCCCGGACAACCCTTGGGGCCATGTCCTCGGAGGCCCGGTCTGGGGGATCACCATGGGCCAGCTTCTGTCCCTGCCGATGATCGCGGTGGGGCTTGCCTTTGCGCTTTGGGCGCTGCGGCGATGACTCCGCTGGGCCGCATCATCGCCGCGCGGATCGCGACCGAGGGGCCGATGCGGCTGGACGACTACATGCGGCTGTGCCTGATGCATCCTGCGCACGGCTATTATTCCACCCGCGATCCCTTCGGCACCCGTGGGGATTTCACCACCGCGCCCGAAATCAGCCAGATGTTCGGAGAGTTGGTGGGTCTTGCGCTGGCGCAGGCCTGGCTGGATCAGGGGGCGCCTGCGCCCTTCACACTGGCCGAGCTTGGACCGGGCCGGGGGACGCTGATGGCCGACCTGATGCGCGCCACGCGCCGCGTGCCGGGCTTTCACCAGGCCGCACGGGTGACGCTGGTCGAAACCTCGCCCCACCTGCGGCAGGTCCAGCGCGAAAGGCTGGGCGAGATCACGCATCTCTCCTCGGTCACCGAACTGCCCGAGGCCCCGATGTTTCTGATCGCCAACGAGTTCTTCGACGCCCTGCCGATCCGCCAGGTGCAGCGCGTGGCGGGCGGATGGGCCGAGCGGATGGTGACGCTGGACGCCGAAGGCGGCCTGGCGCTGGCGCTGGCGGCTCCCGTGGCCCTGTCGCGCGAGGCGCCCGAGGGCGAGATATGGGAGATCTGCGCCGAGGCTGCGGCGATCATGGAAGCCGTCGCCGCCCGCATCGCGGCGCATGGGGGCGCGGCCATCGCCATCGATTACGGCACCTGGAACGGCAAGGGGGACAGCCTGCAGGCGCTGCGCCGCCATGCGCCCGACGGCATCCTGAGCCATCCGGGCGAGGCCGACCTGACCGCCCATGTGGACTTCGCGCCCCTCGCAGGGGCCGCGATCCGTGCCGGCGCTGCCGTCTCGGCGCCCGAACGGCAGGGGGACTGGCTGCGGGCGCTGGGGATCGAGACCCGGGCCGCGCGGCTGGCCTGGGCGGGCGACGAAGGCGCGCAGGCCGCGCTTCATCGCTTGACCGACCCGGCGCAGATGGGGCACCTCTTCAAGGCAATGGCCGTCTGGCCGTCCAAGCTTCCGCCGCCGCCGGGCTTCCGGCCGCTGCCTCTTGCCGCCCAGCCCGTTGCGAGCGCCGGGCTGTCCGACCTCGCCCCTCGTCCCGAAGCAGACCCGCCGGCCCGATGACACTCGAAATCCTGACCCACCCCGCCCTTCACCCTCTCAAGCACGGGTTCTTCACCCGCAAGGGCGGCGCGTCCTCGGGACTGTTCGCCGGGCTGAACTGCGGTCGCGGCTCGTCGGACCAGAAGGAGATCGTGGCGATCAACCGCGCCCGCGTCGCGGCGGCGCTGGGTCTTCCGCCCGAGCGGCTGGCGACTGTGAACCAGACACATTCCGACAAGGTGGTGACCCTGACCGGGTCCGAGGACCTCGACGCCGTCGCCCGGACCGAGGCCGACGCCATCGTCACAACCGTTCCCGGCCTTGCCATCGCCGTGCTGACCGCCGACTGCCAGCCGATCCTCTTTGCCGACCCAGACGCGGGCGTGATCGCCGCGGCCCATGCGGGCTGGCGCGGGGCGCTGGACGGCATCCTGCAGGCCACCGTCGGCGCCATGCGTGACGCGGGCGCGCGCGACATCCGCGCCGTCATCGGCCCCTGCATCAGCCAGCGCGCCTATGAGGTCAGCGAGGACTTCATGGACCGCTTCCTGATCGAGGACGAGGGTTACGCCCGCTTCTTCTCGGGCGGGCCGAACGGGCGGCCGATGTTCGACCTGCCGGGTTTCGGGCTGGCGACCCTGCGCGAGCTTGGCGTCGACGCCGAATGGATCGGCCACTGCACCTATTCCGACGCCGCGCGCTTCTTCAGCTATCGCCGGGCCACGCACGAAGGCGCGGCCGATTACGGGCGGCTGATCTCGGCCATCACGCTCTAGCGGCCCTCGACCAGCTCGAAGGGGACGCCCGGCTCGTCCTTGGCGCAGCGGATGACAAGGCTTGTCTTGACGCTGGCCACGTTGTCGGCGGCCGTCAGCTCATCCGTCAGGAAGCGCTGGAAGGTGGACAGGTCGGGGCCCACGCATTTCAGGATGAAGTCGATCTCGCCGTTCAGCATGTGGCATTCGCGGACCAGTGCCCAGCCGCGGGCGCGGTTCTCGAAGGCGGTCAGGTCGCGCTCGGACTGGCTGTGCAGGCGGACCATGGCGAAGACCTGCACCTCGAAGCCAAGACTGCGGGGGTCCACGTCGGCATGATAGCCGCGGATGAAGCCCTGTTCTTCCAGCGTACGGACGCGGCGCAGGCAGGGAGGGGCCGAGATGCCCACGCGCCGGGCCAGCTCGACGTTCGTCATCCGGCCGTCGGCTTGCAACTCGGCCAGAATGCGTCTGTCGATGTCGTCCAGCCGGGCGCCTGCCATGTCTTCTCCGATGCTTGAAAACAGACGGTTCCTTATCCGTCGGCGGGTTGATCCGCAACATTGTTTCGCCATCTGACCTTTGCGCCGTTGCGGAAGACCAGCGTGGCGGCAAGGTTGAACCGCGGCCTCCGCGGGATTAACTCGGGCGCAAATCATCCATGAGGCCACCCGTGACCGAGACCGCCGCTTCCGTGCCGACCCACCACCGGCTTGTCATCATCGGCTCGGGGCCCGCCGGTTACACCGCCGCCGTCTATGCCGCCCGCGCCATGCTGGTGCCGCTGCTGATCCAGGGCATCCAGCCGGGCGGGCAGCTGACCATCACCACCGAGGTCGAGAACTGGCCCGGCGACACCCAGGTCCAGGGCCCCGACCTGATGGTGCGGATGGAAAGCCACGCCCGCGAGATGGGCGCGCGGATCGTGTCGGACACCGTGACCCGGCTGGACCTGTCGCAGCGCCCCTTTGTGCTGGAATGCGACAGCGGTGCCCGGCTGACGGCCGACGCGCTGATCCTGGCCACCGGGGCGCAGGCGCGCTGGCTGGGGCTGGACAGCGAAAGCCGCTATCAGGGCTTCGGCGTCAGCGCCTGCGCCACCTGCGACGGCTTCTTCTATCGCGGGCGCGAGGTGATCGTCGTCGGCGGCGGCAACACCGCCGTCGAGGAGGCGCTGTTCCTGACCAACTTCGCCAGCAAGGTCACCTTGGTCCACCGCCGCGACAGCCTGCGGGCCGAGCGCGTGCTGCAGGACCGCCTGTTCCGCCATCCCAAGGTCGAGGTCATCTGGAACCACGAGGTCGCCGAGATCACCGGCACCGACCAGCCGCTGGGCGTGACCGGGGCGGTGCTGCGCTCGACCAGGGACGGAAGCACCCGGACGGTTGCGGCCGACGGTGTCTTCATCGCCATCGGCCATTCGCCCGCCTCCGAACTGGTCAAGGGCCAGCTGGATCTGCGCGACGGCGGCTATGTCAGGGTCGAGCCGGGCTCGACCCGCACCTCGGTCCCCGGCGTCTTCGCGGCGGGCGACCTGACGGACGATACCTACCGCCAGGCGATCACCAGCGCGGGGATGGGCTGCATGGCCGCGCTGGATGCCGAGCACTGGCTGGCCGCCCAGGGACTGGCCGAGGGTGGGGCGACGCCCGCCAGCGTCACGGACGTTGCCCGCGAGACCGAGGTCGCAGGCTGATCCGAGCCATGCGCCGGGCGAAAGGCTGCCCGGCGCAAACCCCCAGGTTGCGGATGGCAGGCGCGGGCGATAAGGGGCAGGCGCACACCGTGGCCCCATTGCGCGGTGCAGCTCCATGTCACGAAGCACCGAGTGGAAGATGAGCCAGCAGCCGAACCTCGCGCCGATCCCGGAACTCTATGTCAACGCCGACTCGGCGCAGAAGCTCAAGGCCGACGCCGGCGAGATGCTGTCGTGGGACCTGACCCCGCGCCAGCTGTGCGATGTCGAGCTGCTGATGAACGGCGGCTTCTACCCGCTCAAGGGCTTTCTGACCGAGGCCGACTATGACGGCGTGGTCGAGAACATGCGGCTGTCCTCGGGCGGGCTGTGGCCGATGCCGATCACCCTGGACGTCAGCCAGGAGTTCGCCGACAAGATCGAGCCGGGCACCGACATCGCGCTGCGCGACCAGGAAGGCGTGATCCTGGCCATCCTGTCGGTCACCGACAAGTGGGTCCCGAACAAGAAGCGCGAGGCCGAAAAGGTCTTCGGTGCCGACGACCTGGCCCATCCCGCTGTCAACTACCTGCACAATGTCGCAGGCCCGGTCTACCTGGGCGGCCCGATCACCGGCATCCAGCCGCCGACGCATTACGATTTCCGCGCCCGCCGCGACACGCCGAACGAGCTGCGCGCCTTCTTCCGCAAGATGGGCTGGCGCCGGATCGTGGCCTTCCAGACCCGCAACCCGCTGCACCGCGCCCACCAGGAACTGACCTTCCGCGCTGCGCGCGAGGCGCAGGCGAACCTGCTCATTCACCCGGTCGTCGGCATGACCAAGCCGGGCGACGTGGATCACTTCACCCGCGTCCGCTGCTACGAGGCCGTGCTGGACAAGTATCCGGCCGCGACCACGCACCTGTCGCTGCTGAACCTGGCGATGCGCATGGCCGGCCCGCGCGAGGCGGTGTGGCACGGCATGATCCGCCGCAATCATGGCCTGACGCACATGATCGTGGGCCGCGATCACGCCGGTCCGGGCAAGAACAGCCAGGGGCAGGACTTCTACGACCCCTACGCCGCGCAGGACCTGTTCCGGCAGTACCAGGACGAGATCGGCATCGAGATGGTCGACTTCAAGCAGATGGTCTACGTCCAGGAACGCGCCCAGTACGAGCCTCGCGACGAGGTCGAGGACGGCGCGACCATCCTCGACATCTCGGGCACCGAACTGCGCCGCCGCCTGCGCGAGGGGCTTGAGATCCCCGAGTGGTTCAGCTTCCCCGAGGTGGTGAAGCAGCTGCGCCGCACCTCGCCGCCGCGCGACCAGCAGGGCTTCACGGTGTTCTTCACGGGCCTGTCGGGCTCGGGCAAGTCCACCATCTCGAACGCGCTGATGGTCAAGCTGATGGAAATGGGCGGCCGTCCCGTGACGCTGCTGGACGGCGACGTGGTCCGCAAGCACCTGTCGTCCGAACTGGGCTTCTCGAAGGAGCACCGCGACATCAACATCAAGCGCATCGGCTATGTCGCGTCCGAGATCACCAAGAACGGCGGCATCGCCATCTGCGCCCCGATCGCGCCCTACACGGCGACGCGCCGTGCGGTCCGCGAGATGGTCGAGCAGTATGGCGCCTTCGTCGAGGTCCATGTCGCCACCTCGCTGGAAGAATGCGAGCGGCGAGACCGCAAGGGCCTCTACAAGCTCGCCCGCGAGGGCAAGATCAAGGAGTTCACGGGCATTTCGGACCCCTATGAGGAGCCGCAGAACCCCGAGCTGCGCGTCCAGACCGAAGGCGTGGACGTGGACTATGCCGCCCAGCAGGTCCTGCTGAAGCTGGAACAGATGGGCCTGATCGGCCTGTCCTGAGCCGCCCATTGACAACACCGCCGCCCCCCGGTCCAACCGGAGGGCGTTTTTCATTGGGGTGCCGATGACCGATCCCGTCCTGATCCTGACGATGAAATGGGGTACGCTCTACGGCGCCGAGGACGTGAACCGCCTGGCCCGGCAGGTCCGCCGTCACCTTGCGCGGCCCCATCGATTCATCTGCTTCACCGACGACGCGACCGGGATCGGCGAAGGGGTCGAGGCGCTGCCCCTGCCCGAACTGGGCCTGCCCGCGGGCCACGGCGATACGCGCTGGCGCAAGCTGGCGCTGTTCCGGCGCGACCTGGGCGGCTTCGCGGGGGCGACGGCGCTGTTTCTGGACCTCGACCTGGTGGTGGTGGACGACCTCGGGCCGTTCTTCGACCTGCCGGGCGACTTCCGCATCATCCGCGACGACGACCTGTTCCGGCCGAAGCCCCTTCGGCAGATCAACCCGGCCCGCGACCGCTTCCTGCATTCGGTCGGCAATTCCTCGGTCTTCCGTTATCGGGTGGGGGCGCACGCCTATATCCTCGACGCCTATCTGGCGGACCCGGCGGCGGCGACGAAGGGCTACGAGATCAGCCAGCAGTTCCAGAGCGCGCAACTGGCCGCGCATGGGCACCTGAACTACTGGCCGCGCGGCTGGTGCGTCAGCTTCAAGAACGATTGCGTGGGCCGGGGGCTGGGCAGCTACCTGCGCGACCCTGCCTGCCCGGAGGGGGCCAAGATCGTGCTGTTCGCGGGCGATCCCAAGATGGCCGATGTCTTCACCGGCAAGGGCGGCAAATGGTATCGCCGCATCGGCAACATCGACTGGCTGCGTGCGGCATGGCAGGCATGATCGCGGACGCCTTCCGGCGCTGGAAGCAGGACCGCCGGCTGGCGCGGGCCGAGGCTGAGATCCTCTCCCGCCGCCTTGATCCGGCACCGCACGGGCTGAACAGCCCCCTGATCGTCAGCCTGACCAGCTATCCCGCGCGCTTCGGCTCGCTTCACCTGGTGCTGCGTTCGCTTCTGGCGCAGAGCGTGCGGGCTGACCGCGTGGTCCTGTGGCTGGACGAGAGCGACGAGCGCCTGCTTCCGCCCGCCGCCACGGAACTGGGAATCGAGATACGGGTCTGCCCCAACTGGCGGTCCTACAAGAAGATCGTGCCGACTCTGGCGGAATGGCCCGACGCGCATGTCGTGACCGCCGACGACGATGTCTATTACGGACCGGACTGGCTGGCCGGGCTGGTGCGCCATGCCGGGGCGGGCGTGGTATGCCACCGCGCCCATCGCGTGGCACTGGGCGCGGGGGGCATTCCGCGCCCTTATGCGGACTGGCAGCGCAACATCGACGCGCCGGACCGCTCGACCCTGGTCTTCCCGACCGGGGTGGGGGGCGTCCTTTATGCGCCGGGCGTCTTTCACCAGGATGTCTGCCGCGAGGACCTGTTCCAGAGACTCGCTCCGACAGCGGACGATGTCTGGCTTTACTGGATGCACCAGCTTCGTGGCAGCCAGCCTGCCAAGATCGGCGGTCGCTTCCGGATCACCGAATGGCGTGGCACGCAGGCGCAGAACCTGCGTGCCGGGAACCTGGCCGGGGACGGCAATGATCTCGCGGTCCGCGCCCTGATCGAGCACTACGGTTTTCCGGTGGAAGGCCGGAACGCGCCGGCCTAGTGGACGCTGACCGGCTCAAGCTCGTTCTGGCGTGCCAGGACGAAGGCCAGCTTGCGGTCGGCGACCAGTGCAAGGCGTTCGCCATCCACACCGTGGACGGCGTAAAGCGCGTCCAGTTCGGGCGCCTGGGCGCGAACCTCGTGGGGCAGGCTGTCCATGGCGACGCGGCGGATATAAACGGTGTTGCCGTGGACGGGCGGAAAATCATGTTTCATGTTCATTGCGATCCCCTTCACTTGCGGCTGATCGGTATGGTCTTGACGATGCCTTGCGGCGTGACGCGCCGCAGGTCGATATGCAGCAGCCCATTTTCCAACGCGGCAGCCTCGACCTCGATCCCTTCGGCCAGCACGAAACTGCGCTGAAAGGCGCGGGCGGCGATGCCGCGATGCAGGAAGACCCGTTCGTCGGCCCCCTCGGCCTGTCGCCCGCGGATCACCAGCTGCCGGTCCTCGACCGTCAGCGACAGGTCGTCCTCGGCAAAACCGGCGACGGCCAGGGTGATGCGGAACCCGTCCGGGGCGCGATGCTCGATGTTGTAGGGCGGGTAGCCTTCGGCCCCCTTGGCGGCACGTTCGGCCAGCCGTTCGAGCTGGTCGAAACCCAGCAGATAGGGGTGGGTGCCCAGGGTCATCTTGGTCATCGGCGTCCTCGGTCAACAAGCGACTGCTTCGGTCCGGCCCCGTTGCGGCGACCGGTCCCGGACCAAATATGTGGACTGAGGCATCTTCTCGCAAGTGCCCGCTAAGTTTTGCTTAGCAAAGCAAAAATCTGCGCGTATGCTGCGACTGCGCAAGGCAGGCCGAAGCAGACGATGAACGCCCACCACGAGATGTCGCCCGAGGAAATCGCCCGCACCCGGCTGGAAGGCCTGCGGCGCGAGCACCGTGAACTGGACGAGGCGATCGCCGGCATGGCGGTGGGCGGGGTCGTGTGCAGCCTGACGCTGGGGCGGATGAAGCGGCAGAAGCTCGCGCTGAAGGATCGCATCGCCCGGCTGGAAGACGAGCTGACTCCCGACATCATCGCCTGATTGCACCCGTCCGCGCCGCCGGTATGATGCGGGCTTTCCGCGAAGGGGGCAGGGGATGACGGTTCCGGTCGGCATCATCATGGGCAGCCAGTCCGACTGGGCCACGATGAAGGAAGCGGCGGCAGTTCTGGACGAACTGGGCGTGGCCTATGAGACGCGCATCGTCAGCGCCCACCGGACGCCCGACCGGCTGTGGGACTATGGCCGTTCCGCCGTGGACCGCGGCCTGAGGGTCATCATCGCGGGGGCAGGAGGCGCGGCGCATCTGCCCGGCATGATGGCCTCCAAGACCCGTGTCCCCGTGATCGGCGTCCCGGTCCAGACCCGCGCCCTGAATGGCGTCGATTCCCTTTACTCCATCGTCCAGATGCCCAAGGGCTATCCCGTGGCCACCATGGCCATCGGCGCGGCAGGCGCGGCCAACGCGGGGCTGATGGCCGCCGCGATCCTCGCGCTGGACGACGCGGACCTTGCGCTGCGGCTGGACGACTGGCGCGCGGCGCTGTCCGCCTCAATCCCGCAGGAGCCCGTCGATGACTGAGACCCTGAAGCCCGGCGCCACCATCGGCATCCTCGGCGGCGGCCAGTTGGGCCGGATGCTGTCGGTTGCGGCCAGCCGCCTGGGCTATCGCTGCCACATCTTCGAGCCCGGTCCCGCGCCTGCCGCCGACGTGGCCCACCGCCTGACGACCGCTCCCTACGAGGACGAAGCCGCCCTGCGCGACTTCGCGGCGTCAGTCGATGTCGTCACTTATGAATTCGAGAATGTCCCCGCGGCCTCGCTGGACCTGATCGAAAGCCTCGCGCCGATCCGCCCCAACCGCCGCGCGCTGTCCGTCAGCCAAGACCGGCTGGACGAGAAGGACTTCCTCACCGGCCTCGGCCTGACCACCGCTCCCTATGCCCGCGTCGATTCGACCGAGGATCTGACGACAGCGATGCAGGGAAAGGACCGCGCGATCCTCAAGACGCGAAGGTTCGGCTATGACGGCAAGGGGCAGGTCCGCATCGCGGCGGACGACGACCTCGCCGCCGCTTGGGCACAGGTGAACGCGCCGGCGGTGCTGGAAGGCTTTGTCGAGTTCACCGCCGAGATCAGCGTCATCGTCGCACGCGGACAGGACGGCGCGGTCGCGGCCTATGATCCCGGCCTGAACGTCCACCGCGAGGGCATTCTGCGCACGACCACCGTGCCCTGCGGCCTGCCGGCGCGGCTGATCCCCGACGCCGTTCTGATCGCCAGCCGCATCGTCACCGCGCTCGATTATGTGGGCGTCATGGGGGTCGAGCTCTTCGTCACGCCGCGCGGCTTGGTCGTCAACGAGATCGCGCCGCGCGTCCACAACTCGGGCCACTGGACCCAAGCGGGCTGCGCCGTGGACCAGTTTGAGCAGCATATCCGCGCCGTGGCGGGCCTGCCGCTCGGTGACGGCAAGCGCCACGCCGACGTGGTGATGGAGAACCTGATCGGCAACGACATCGACCGCCTGCCCGACCTGCTGCGCCAGTCCGACACCCAGGTCCATCTGTATGGCAAGGCCGAGGCGCGCCCCGGCCGCAAGATGGGCCACGTCAACATCATCCGGCGCTGACGCCCGCGCACCACCAGCGGGCTTCCTTTCTGACCCAAATACCCGTTGCAGCGGTGCCATCGGGCGCACCGCCACCAGTTCAGGCCCGAGGCAGCACCTCGCGCAGATAGCGCACCATGTTGCCGCCCATGACCTTGGCGATCTGCGCCTCGGACAGCCCTTCGTCCATCAGCGCCTGTGTCAGCGCGGGCAGTCCCGCCGCATCGAAGGGCACGCCGACCGAGCCGTCCCAGTCGGACCCCAGCGCCACGTGATCCTCGCCCACCAGCGCAATCGCTGCGGCGATCGAGGCCGCAATCCCTGCCGGGCTGTCGTTGCAGGTCACATCGGGCCAGAAGCCGATGCCAATGATCCCGCCGCTGCTTGCCACAGCGCGCAGCATCTCGTCGGGAAGATTCCGCAGCGTGTTGCAGACCCCATGCACGCCGGTATGGCTGATGATCGGCCGCGTCCCCGGTAGCGCCAGCACGTCGCGGACCATCCGCGGCGAGGCATGGGCAAGGTCGATCACCATGCCGCGCTGAGCAGCCTCGGTGACAACCGCGCGGCCGAAGTCGGTCAGCCCCGCCTGCGACTGCCCGTGCAGCGATCCGCCAAGCTCGTTGTCGAAGAAATGCGTGAGGCCGATCAGGCGATAGCCTGCGCCCTCGAGCACGGCGAGGTTGCCCAGGTCGCCTTCCAGCGGATGGGCGCCCTCGATCCCCAGAATCGCGCCGATCACGCGCCGGTTGGCGGCACGGTTCGCCAGCACCGCGTCCAGGTCGTCACGGCTGCGGATCAGCCGCAGGCGGTCGGGTTCAGCCTCGACGAGGTGACGCAGCCGGGCGGCCTGGTCGAGCGCCCGCTCCTTGAGGCTGAACCAGGTCTGCACCGGGCGAAGCTGACCGATGACCAGCGGCGTGATGTTGTCCGGGGCCTCGGTGTCGTTCTCGGCATAGTTCTGGCCGCGCGGACTGCGGGTGACGGCGGTGAAGACCTGAATCGCGACGTTGCCCTGATCCAGACGTGGCAGGTCCACATGGCCCTCGGTGCGGCGCACCGACAGGTCGCGGCCCCACAGAAGCGCGTCGGCGTGCAGGTCGCCGATGACCAGCCGGTCATGCAGCGCCTGCGCCTTGGCTGAAACCGGCCACTCGGCCTCGGCCGTGACTGGGTTCAGCCGGTCTGCGACGAGGCGCGGGCCGAAGACGGCGACGGCCGCAACCGCCAGCACGACCATCGCCGTCAGCACCCCCAGGACGCGGGCAAGGCGGCCCCGGCGGCGCTGGCGGAAGGGGTCGCGCGCCATCCGCTCAGGCTTCCATCGCCTCGAGCTCGTCGATGAAGCCCTCGATCATCGACAGGCCCTTGTCCCAGAAGGCCGGGTCCGCCGCGTCCAGCCCGAAGGGCGCCAGCAGTTCCGAATGATGCTTGGACCCGCCGGCCCGCAGCATGTCGAAGTATTTCGCCTGGAAGCCCTCGGGCTGCGCCTCGTAGGCCGCGTAAAGCGCGTTCACCAGCCCGTCGCCGAAAGCATAGGCATAGACGTAGAAGGGCGAGTGCACGAAATGCGGCACATAGGTCCAGAAGCTCTCATAGCCCGGCATGAACTCGAAGGCGTCGCCCAGGGATTCATGCTGGACCTGCATCCAGATGGCGTTGATGTCGTCGGGGGTCAACTCGCCCTCGGCGCGCGCCGCGTGGAGCCGGCATTCGAAGTCGTAGAAGGCGATCTGGCGCACGACCGTGTTGATCATGTCCTCGACCTTGCCCGCCAGCAGGGCCTTGCGCTGGGCAGGGTCCTCGGTCTTGGCCAGCAGCGCGCGGAAGGTCAGCATCTCGCCGAAAACGCTCGCCGTTTCCGCCAGCGTCAGGGGCGTCGAGGAGAGCAGTTCCCCCTGTCCCGCCGCGAGCCGCTGGTGGACGCCGTGGCCCAGCTCATGCGCCAGCGTCATCACGTCCCGCGGCTTGCCGAGGTAGTTCAGCAGCACATAGGGGTGCGCGTCGGTGACGGTCGGATGCGCAAAGGCGCCCGGAGACTTGCCCGGCTTGACGCCCGCGTCGATCCAGCCCTTCTCGAAGAAGGGCTCGGCCAGCTTCGCCAGTTCAGGGTCGAAGCCCGCATAAGCGTCCAGCACCGTCTGGCGCGCCTCGTCCCAGTTGACCAGCCGGGGACTTTCCTGCGGCAGCGGCGCGTTACGATCCCAGACCTGCAGCTTGTCGAGGCCCAGCCACTTCGCTTTCAGCCGGTAATAGCGGTGCGACAGGCGGGGATAGGCCGCGACCACGGCATCGCGCAGGGCTTGGACGACCTCGGGTTCCACATGGTTCGACAGGTGCCGCGCGGTCTGCGGCGTCGGCATCTTGCGCCACTTGTCCTCGATGGCCTTTTCCTTGGCCAGCGTGTTGTGGATGCGCGAAAACAGCTTGACGTTGTCGCCGAAGACCTGCGCCAGCGCCTTCGCGCCCGCCTCGCGGCGCGAACGGTCGTGGTCGGTCAGCAGGTTCAGCGTGGCTTCCAGCCCCAGTTCCTCGCCGTCCACGTCGAAGGTCAGCGCGGCAGTCGTTTCGTCGAACAGCCGGTTCCAGGCGGCGGCGCCCACGACCGAGTTGTCGTGCAGGAACTTTTCCAGTTCGTCCGACAGCTGATAGGGGCGCATCGCCCGCATCCGGTCGAAGACCGGCTTGTAGCGCGACGGCCCGCAAGGGGCGCTGAAGGTCTGCGCGAAGACGTCGTCGGGGATGCGGTTGAATTCCAGGCTGAAGAAGACCAGCGGGGTCGTCATGTCCGTGATCTTCGCCTGCAGGTCGCCCAGAGCCTTGGCGCGGGCCGCGTCCGTGGTGTTCTGGTAATAGCGCAGGCCCGCATAGGACATGATGCGCCCGGCGATCAGGTCGATCTCCTCGTACCGCTGGATGCATTCCAGCATCTCAGCGGGGGTCAGGCCGGCCAGCTTGCCCTCGTAATCGGCGGCGAAGCTGGCGCAGGCGGCCTGCAGCCGCCCAAGGTCGCGGGACAGTTCCGGGGCGTCGGGCGAGGGGTAGAGGTCCGTCAGGTCCCATTCCGGCAGGTCCCCCAAGGCCAGGGCGCCATGGGCTTCGACGTCGCGCATCAGGCTGTCGCGCAGGGGCAGGCGGGTCATGGGCGTCTCCATTTTCAGCGTTGCCCAACATCTGTCCCTTGAAGGCCGCCGGTTCAACCCGTCGCGCAGGCGATTGCCAGACTGCCACGCTGCGCCTAGCCTCTCGCCCGACGACCCAAGGGGAGAGTTCCATGTCCGACAGCGACCGCCCGCAAGCCTTTGACACGCTTGCCATCCATGCAGGTTCCGCGCCCGATCCGGCGACCGGCGCGCGGCAGGTGCCGATCTACCAGACCACCGCCTACCAGTTCCGGGATGCCGAGCATGCCGCGCGGCTCTTCGGACTGAAGGAGGTGGGCTACATCTATTCCCGCTTGACCAACCCGACCGTGGCCGCGCTGCAGAACCGCGTGGCGGCTCTGGAAGGCGGGGCGGGGGCGGTCTGCTGTTCCTCGGGGCACGCCGCGCAGATCATGGCGCTGTTCCCGCTGATGGCGCCGGGCAGGAACATCGTGGCCTCCAGCCGGCTTTACGGCGGCACGGTCACGCAGTTCAGCCAGACGATCCGCCGCTTCGGCTGGTCCTGCCGCTTCGTCGATCTGGAAGACCTCGACGCCGTCCGCGCGGCCATCGACGAGGACACGCGGGCGATCTTCTGCGAATCGATCTCGAACCCCGGCGGCTATGTCACGGATATTCCGGCCATCGCGGGCATCGCCGACGCGGCGGGCGTGCCGCTGATCGTGGACAACACGCTGGCGACACCCTGGCTGTGCCGCCCGATCGAGGCGGGCGCCACGCTGGTCGTCCACAGCCTGACGAAATACCTGACCGGCAACGGCACGGTCACGGGCGGCGCAGTGATCGACTCGGGCCGCTTCGACTGGTCGGCATCGGACAAGTTCCCCTCGCTGTCCGCGCCCGAGCCCGCCTACCACGGGCTGAAGTTCCACGAGACCTTCGGGCCCGCCGCCTTCACCTTCCATTCCATTGCCATCGGCTTGCGCGACCTCGGGATGACGCTGAACCCGCAGGCCGCGCATTACACGCTGATGGGGATCGAGACGCTGGGCCTGCGGATGCAGCGCCATGTCGAGAACGCCCAGACGGTGGCCGAGTGGCTGGCCGCCGATTCCCGCGTGCAGGAGGTCAGCTACGCGGGCCTGTCCGACTCGCCCTGGAACGAGCGGGTGCAACGGCTTTACCCCAAGGGGGCAGGGGCGCTGTTCACCATCCGGCTGAAGGGCGGCTATCAGGCCTGCGTGGAGATGATCGGGCGGCTGAAGATGATCAGCCACGTGGCGAACCTGGGCGACGCGCGGACGCTGGCGATCCACTCGGCCTCGACCACCCACAGCCAGCTGACCGAGGCCCAGCAGATCGCGGCGGGCGCGGGGCCGGACCTCGTGCGGCTGTCCATCGGCATCGAGGACGCGCAGGACATCATCGCCGACCTGGACCAGGCGCTGGGCTGAGCCCCTTGGCGTCTATCCCCGCGGCCCCAGCAGGATGACCGCGGCCCCGGCAAGGCACAGCAGCCCCCCGATCGCATCCCAGCGGTCGGGAGGCACCCCTTCCACGGCCCAGAGCCACCCCAGCGAGGCGCAGATATAGAGGCCGCCATAGGCCGCGAAGGCCCGCCCCGCCGCATCCGCCGGCACCCGCGTCAGCAGGACGGCAAACAGCGCAAGGCTTGCCATGCCGGGCAGCAGCCACAGCCAGGACCTGTCCAGTCGCAGCCACGCCCAGAAGGCGAAGCACCCTGCGATCTCGGCAAAGGCGGCGATGGCGTAGAAGACAGCCGTCATGCCCGCGCCCCGCCTTGCGCGGCGCTGATCCGCGATGGCGATGTCGCGGAATGGACAAAGCGAAGGTCCGGCGAACCCATGTCCTCGACCAAGAGCAGGCCGCCATGGCGTGAGAGCATCAGGACATCCCCTTGGCTTGATCCTGCAGAGTCCTGCTACGCCGGCCTTCATCTCGCAACCGGAGGAACGTGCAGGTCGCCTGGGGACTGACGGATGCGAACACCAACGTCCCAGCCCAACCGCCGCCAAGGACAGAGCAAGTGCTGCCGCATCTGAGCCTCTGGTCGCCAGCTGCCAGGGCAGGGCTTTCTGGGATCACCCAGGCGGCGGCAATCACGCCTCCCGGGCAGAAGCCCTTTCAGCCATGCTCCGGGCCAGAAGCGCCTTGGCCTGCGGCGTCAGCTCGCGGTCGCAGGCAGTTTCGACAAGCCTGATCTGCTCGGGCGTGAGGTAATCGGCGAAGCCGCCCACCTTGCCGCGCCGCATGCGCCGGCTTTCAATGTCGCTGCGGTCGTATTCGTGGCCCGGCAGCCCCTTTGCCAGTTCCAGCTCCTGCATGTTCTGGAAGCGAGCGGCCTCGACGGCCTTGTCCAGGATCTCGGGCCTGGTTTCCACGCCCAAGAAGGACAGAACTCTTGCCGTCTGGCCATGCGGATCGTCGGAAAGCTCCTCGTAGCTGACCACGACATGCCTGCGCCCCCGCAGACCGGCGGCCCAGTCGTTCAGGTACTTCGCCAGCGAGGTGACACCCTGCCCGGGGTCCTTCAGGAATCCGTCGATGTCGCCCGAAAAGCGGTGCTTCTGGCGCGTGGCGTGGAAATAGGACGACACCATCACGTCCCTTGGATCGCGAACCATGAAGATGACGGGATGGTTGCGGAACCGCCGGCGCGAATAGGGCAGGTGGCTGACGGGGACGAGGGGCGGCCTGGGCCGGTGGCGGGCATGGGCAAAGGCGGGCAGCCCGCGTTCCCGGTCCATGTCGAAATTCGGCATGACGCCGAACATCGAATACAGGTCCGGCCTTGCCTTCAGGTCGAAGGCGTCCGCCAGATAGGTCGACAGGATGAAGCGGAACCACGTCCGGCCGGACTTGGGATAAGAGGCCAGGACCGCGTCGATCCGGCCGGAATGATATGCCATCCCGACGCCGTTCGCGGCACGCTTCCACATGATCTGCGGCGACTTGAACAGTTTGGTCATGAGAACTGCTTTTCCACGAATGCTTCCCCTTCACCCGATTGAGGTTCGACCGCGCGTCCCGTTCCCGCCGTGCCCCCGCGCAGCGCGATGACGGCGCGTGCAAAGACCAGGGCGCAGATGCCAAGGAAGGCGAACCCCGACAGCAGTCCCAGACAGCTGGCGGCGATGACGCCGTAGTGGGGGACCACGAGGGGGATCGGGATAAAGAAGACAGCCGCCGTGATGATCGAGACGGCCGTCAGCTGGCCCACCCTGCCCACGGTCTGCAGCGCCGAGCCGAAGATCTTTCCGATCAGGAACAGGCAGGCCCCGGCAAGCTGGACAAGGATGTTCGGAAGGGCGGCAACATATTCCGGCCCGAAGGCGAAGGCGACCAGCGGTTGTCCGACCAGCGCGACAAGCCCCACGCCGCAGAGGCCAAGACCCAGAAGCATCGCGACCGAGGCGAAGACGAAGCGCAGCAGGTGCCCGAGATCGTACCGCGCCATCAGCTCGCACATGCGGGGGTAAAGAACGAGCTGCACCGGGCTTCCCAGCCGGATCACCAGCATCGCGAAGCGCTTCGCCAGCACGTAGAAGCTCAGCTCGGCAGGACTGACGAAGCCGCCCAGGGCCGCGATGTCGAACTGCCGCGTCGAGTTTCGCGCCAGCACGTTGAGGTTCGAGGCCATGATGAACCGCCACAGGCCTCCGCCCTCTTGCGTCACCCCGGTCAGCGGCGTGCCCAACAGCCCGGACCCAACCCTCTGCCGCAAGAGAGGCCAGCAGTAGAAGACGGGCAACAGGCGCTCGAGGCAGGAAACGGCGCAGAGGAGAAGGACAAAGGCCGTCAGGTCCCCGCCCGCGACGAACAGGACGCCTGTCATGACGAGGCGGAAGACCGACGCCAGGACGGTCACCCGCGCGTAAAGGCCGAAGCGGCCGAACAGGCGGAAAAGTGCGGTAACGGTCATGGGCGCGGGAAGAAGAAAGGTCAGGCAATAAAGCACGACCAGCGGCTGCACCTTTGCGTCGAAACCGAACCAGCCGCTCAGCAGGGGCAGGCAGGCCAGCGCCGCCGCCGCGGCAAGCACCGAGCCGCCGGCATCGAGAAGGAAGCCGAACTTCAGAAGCCTGCGGAACGGCAGTTCATGTGCCCTGTCGCGGTGCGGCATGCCCATGCGGATCAGGGCCTGGCTGGGCTCGAGCCGCAGGACCTGGTCGAACATCCGGCCGTAGGCCTCGATCAGGACAAGCAGCCCGAGCCCCGCTGGCGACAGCGCCTGCGAGGTCAGCGCAAAGGTTCCGAGCGTCAGGATCGCAATCGCGGCATTGGAGGACAGAATGACGACCAGGCTGCCAAGCAAGCCCTCGGAGGAGCGGGAAAACGATCGTTTGAGCCGCCGTCTTATTCGACGCATTTGCAACTGCCAGATGAAAATGCAGCGCGTCGGGAAGGGACAGAGCAGACGGAAACACGCCCGCTTGTCCATGGACCTATTGAAATAAAATCAGAAAACGATCCGAAGGCCGGCTTGCGCCGAAGCTGACTTGCCTGGAAAAACGCAGCACTCACAACATCTCCAGATCATGATTGGAGCCTAGGTTTGGAACAGAACAAACCGTTGCCGTTCATGATAGGAGGGACATGAAATTTCGCCAGCTTTTCTTTTGGCGATTGTAATGGGCTGAATGGAAGGGTGGGCCAACGACCAGCTTCGTGCCCCAAGGCAGTTGTAGAGGCGCCGAGGCTGACCACCTCTGCTCCCCTTTCGCACTGTCCCCGTGCACCGTGGAGCCATCTGAGGGTAACAGTCTGTGCAGGATCACACGCCCGCCATCACCCTGAGAATGCCCCAAGGGGTCACCCCTCCTTCCAAGTATGCAGAACAGGTGAGCTTGGTCTGCTTGGCGGCCTGCAAGAGGCGAGGGCTTGCTCTCCGGCAAACAGCGGAGAGATCCGCTTAGTGCAGCGGATGGGATGTGGAAAGCCAATCCAAGCCTCGCCTGAAGGCGAGTTCTTGTGCAGCATTATCGAGGAGATTTGGTGGAGCCAAGGGGAGTCGAACCCCTGACCTCTTGAATGCCATTCAAGCGCTCTACCAACTGAGCTATGGCCCCACCGGAGGTCTCGGGCTGCAGCATCTGCCGCCCGCGTGGGGGGTCGTATAGGGGCAGCCGCAGCAGGGCGCAAGCGGAAAAATCACGCTCGTGCAAACAACGGCGGATATTCGGTCCAATCGTTTGTTTGGAAATGAAAAAAGGGGCCCGAAGGCCCCTTTTTTGTCACGTTTGTCCGGCGATCACTCGTCGTCCGGCTCGGCAACGTCGGCGATCTCGTCCAGCGAGACGTCGGCGTCATCATCCTCGTCCAGCAGATCGTCGTCGATCTCGCCGGTGTCGGCGGCATCGTCCAGATCGTCCTCGATCACGTCATCCGTCTCGGTGTCGCGCGCCGCCGTCTTTTCGGCGATCATCGAGCGCGTGCGGGCGCTGGTCAGGCTTTCCGCCGAGAACTCGGACCCACAGGCCGGGCAGGTCATTGGGTCGTGGCGCAGGTCGTAGAAGCGGCTTCCGCAGGTGGGGCAAAGGCGCTTGGTGCCCCATTCCTCTTTGGGCATGGTGTTCTCTTTTCGCCAAAGGTCAGGTAAATCCGGCCTCCCCTGCCACAGGGCATGAGGGGTGTCAAAGGCTTTTGCCTCGGGGGCAGGGAGGCAAGGATGGGCACGGTGATCCTGAAGGACGGCACGCCCGTCACCCTGCGCCGGACCGCGCGGGCGCGGAGGATGACGCTGCGGGTGTCGCGCCGGGACGGCACCGTCACCCTGACCCTGCCGCCGCGCCTGCCCGAAGCCGAGGCGCTGGCCTTCCTGGACGACCGCCGCGACTGGCTGGCGCGCGCGCTGGAGGGGATCGAGCCGCCCCGCCCCGTGGCTTTCGGCGCGGCGCTGCCGGTCGAGGGGCGGCCCTTGCTGCTGACCCCGGCGCCGGTTCGTGCCCCACGGGTCGAGGGCGAGGCGCTGCTGCTGCCTCGGGGACGGCCCGTGGCGGTGACGGCGGCGGCCTTCCTGCGAACGCTGGCGCAGGCGCGGCTAGCGGAGGCCAGCGACCGCCATGCGCGCGCGCTGGGCTGCCGATTTACCGCCCTGGCGCTGCGTGACACGCGCTCGCGCTGGGGCAGCTGCACCCACGAGGGGCGGCTGATGTATTCCTGGCGGCTCGCCATGGCGCCGCCCCCGGTGCTGGACTATGTCGCCGCCCATGAGGTCGCGCACCTGGCGCACATGGACCATTCCTCTGCCTTCTGGGCGGCGGTGGAGCGGCTGCTTCCCGGTTACGAGAGGCAACGGCAATGGCTGCGCCAGCATGGCGGCAGCCTGCATGCCTGGCGCTTCCGCGAGGATTGAGGCACCGGGGGCGCTGCCTCAGGGGCGGAACATTTTCCAAACAGATGATGATGCGGTGAGAGCGCGGATTTCCGCCCTGCGGCATAAGGAAAATTGACAGGCGCACTGGATGTGATCACAACGCAGTCCATGGCCACTCCTCGCGCCCTCGCCCCGTCCCCTCCCGCCGCGCATGAGCGGCTGTATCGGGCCCTGAGGACGCGGATCATGCTGGGGGAACTGCCGCCCGGCCGGGCCCTGACTTTGCGCGGGATCGCCGCCGAGGAGCGCGTCAGCATGACGCCCGCGCGTGAGGCCGTGCGGCGACTGGTGGCCGAGGGTGCGCTGACGCTGTCGGCCTCGGGGCGCGTCTCCACGCCCGCGCTGTCGGTCGAGCGGATCGAGGAGCTTGCCGCCCTGCGCGCGCTGATCGAGCCGGAACTTGCCAGCCGCGCCCTGCCGCGCGCGCATTTTGCGCTGATCGACCGGCTGGCCGCGATCAACACCGCCATCGGAGAGGCCGCGCAGAACCACGACGCGGTCGGCTATATCCGCACGAACCTGGAATTTCACCGAACGCTCTACCTGCGCGCGCAGGCGCCCGCGATGCTGGCGATGCTGGAAACGATCTGGCTGCAGCTGGGGCCGACCATGCGCGCCGTCTATCAGCGGATGCGCCGGAACGAGGCGCCGCGCCACCACCGCATGATCCTGGCCGCGCTGCGGGCGGGCGACGAGCCCGCGCTGCGTCTGGCCGTGCGGACCGACGTCACGCAGGGCCTGCGCCATCTGCTGCCCGCCCCGGCCGAAGCCGGGCGCTGATCAGACTTCCTCGATACGCAGTTCGACCGGCTCGCCCTCGACGACGCCGGTGCGGGGCAGGGCCTGCATGGCGTGTTCGATGGCCTCGGGCGTGGTCTTGTGGGTGACGATCAGCACCGGGGCCGCGCCCGAAGCATGACCGTACTGCCGCATCCGGTCGATTGAGATCCCTGCGTCGCCCAGCACCGTCGCCACCTTGGCCAGCGCCCCCGGCTTGTCGGCCAGCGTCAGCCGCAGGTAATAGGCTGCCGGTACCGCCGTCCGCGCAGGCTGGGGGGTGTCCAGGGTCGTGGCGGGCTGGCCGAAGACAGGCATGCGCACGCCGCGCGCCAGTTCCACGATGTCGGACAGGACCGCGCTGGCGGTTGGCCCTTCGCCGGCGCCCGCGCCGCGCAGGACGATCTGGCCGACCGCATCGCCCTCGATCACCACCATGTTGGTGCCGCCCTCCAGTTGCCCCAGCGGGCTGTCGCAGGGCACAAGGCAGGGCGACATCCGCTGTTCCAGACCACGGCCCGTCATCTGCGCCACGCCCAGCAGCTTGATGCGATAGCCCATGTCGGCGGCGCGGCTGATGTCGTCGATGGACACGCGCTCGATCCCCTCGATCTCGACGCCTTCGAAGGCGACCTGGGTGCCGAAGGCGATCGAGGCGAGGATCGCGAGCTTGTGGCTGGCGTCGATGCCGCCCACGTCCAGCGTCGGATCAGCCTCGAGATAGCCGAGGCGTCGGGCTTCCTCGAAAACGGTCTCATAGGGCAGGCCCGCCGACTGCATGCGGGTCAGGATGTAGTTGCAGGTGCCATTCATGACGCCCATGACGCGCTTGATGCGGTTGCCCGCCAGGCTTTCGGTCATGGCCTTGATGACCGGGATGCCGCCTGCGACCGCCGCCTCGAAGCGGATGGTGCGGCCCTGCGCCTCGGCCCGCTCGGCGAGAGCCTGCCCGTGGACGGCCAGCAGCGCCTTGTTGGCGGTGACGACGTCCTTGCCTTGGTCCAGCGCCAGCTCGATCAGTTCGCGTGCGGGGCCCTCGTCGCCGCCGATCAGTTCAACGACCACGTCCACGTCGTCGCGCAGGGCAAGGTCGCGCGCCTGGTCCACCCAGGCATAGCCCGACAGGTCGGCGTCGCGGTTGCGCGTCCGGTCGCGCGCGCAGATGGCGGTGATCCGGACCGGGCGGCCCGAGCGCAGCGCGATCAGGTCGGGGTGGTTCTGGATGATCTTGACCACGCCGATCCCGACGGTCCCCAGACCGGCGATGCCAAGGCGCAGCGGCGCGGGCGAGGGGGTGGGGGACATGGAAAGCCTCGTGTCAGGAATGGGGCGCAGGGGTCGCCGGGGTGTTAGCGCGGGGTAGATGGGTTGGCAACGCGGGCGCTTACAGCCAGCGCCGGGTGCGCGCGGCCCAGGCCTCGAAACCGGCGGCGTCGCGGGCACGCAGCCATGCTTCTTCCTGCCGGATGAACATGCGGTCGATCACCAGAAGGAAGCCGGGCACCAGCACCAGTGCGGCGAGGGGCTGCCAGACAAGGCAGAGCCCCGCCACGATCAGCAGATCGCCCAGATAGATAGGGTTCCGCGTGAATCGGAAAATGCCATCCGTGACCAGTGCCGTGGGCTGCCGCGTCGGATCGACCGTCGCGCCCGCGCGCAGCATCGTCACCGCCGCGACTGCCATCAGCGCAAGCCCGGCCCCCACCAGCGCCCACCCCGGCAGAGGGGCGGTCGGCATCGGCGCAAGGCGTCCGGCAAGGAACGCCAGCCCGGTGAAGATCACCAGCCAGACCTGCGGATAGGCAAACAGCTTCCGTATCACTCCGACACTCCGTTGCCGTCGTCCAGCGCGTGGATGAAGCGGGCGACCCGGCGCGCGGCATCCAACGTCATCGCGCGGATCGCCGCAAGGTCGCTGGCGTCTAGGGTATCCTCGAAGATCTCGCCTTGAGTGTTTGCAAAGCGTGGCTGCCAGCCGCCTGCTGCGGGCGTCCATGCCGCGTGGCACAGCAGGTTGCGCCAGTTCTTGATCTCGTCCAGCTGCCCCAGCAGTTCGGGGTCAGCCACGTTCTCGCGGGCGAGTGTGCGTTCCAGCCGCTCGATCAGCGTGCCCAGCGAATCCGCCGCAACGTGGTCCATCCGCCGCAGCCAGGCGCGGAAGTCGGCCTCGGCGATGCCGCCGGGCAGGCGATGGCGGTCGAGTGCGAAGATGGCGCGCTTCAGCATGTCCTCGACATGGCCAAAGCTGGCGATGGTCTGGCCCAGCTCGGCTGCCAGCGGCGCGGGCAGCTCGTGCCAGACGGCGGGGGCTCCGTCTATTCGCGCCACAGCCTGCCGACCCAATCGGCGGGGCGGAGATAATGGCGCAGGTGCCGAGGCAGGCTTTCGCGCCGCCGTCCGTCGAAGCCGGCGCGCAGGTGGTCCGCCGGATCGCGCGGGGTGTCCTTCTCGCTCCACCGGCCGAGAATGGCGTCGGGCGGGTTCAGGCTGCCCGCAAAGATGACGATCCTGGCGCCCTTGGGGATGCGCGGCGCACGCCAGTAGCGAGCCGGGAAGGCGGGCACGCAGTCGGCGCGGAAATGGACAACCCAGCCTTTGGGCCAGAACTTGACGCCGTCCGGCGCGCGGCGGGTGACGAAGCGCTGCTCGAAGCGGTATTCGTCGGCGACCGCCTGAGGGTCGGCGCGGAAGATCTGCTGCAAGGTGGCGAGCTTGCCCACCCGCATCCGGTAGACCGAGGTCTGGCCCAGCTTCTCGAAGGGCTTCACCTTCTGGGGGTTGGTGGCCAGCACCGTGTCCTCGGGATCGCCGAAGGAGAAGAAACCGTCGAGGTTTCCGACGATCACCACGTCGAGGTCCAGAAACAGCACCGTTCCGGTGATGTCGCCCAGATCCCCCCACAGCCGCGACTTGGGCCATTTGCCCAGCGTGTTCTTCGGCGGCTCGTAGTCGAAGCGGGGCAGGGGGCGAACGGCGATCTCGGGGTGCAGGCCGGTGCCGTCGTCGGTGAAGCAGACCAGCCGGAAGGGCGGCGTGATGTTGCGCGCGATCATCCCCCGCAGGCGGTTGACGTATTCGGGGCCGAACTTTGTGCCCCACTTGATGCAGATGATCTGCTTGATCGTGCCGGTCATGGGCTCAGTGGTCGCACGGAGGACCGGCTGCGGCAAGCACCCGAAGCAGGGGCTTCGCCCCTCGGCCCCTTGCGGGACCTCACCCTAGGATATTTGGGCGAAGAAGAAACTGCTGGCCGGCTTCCTCTTCGCTCAAACGGCCCCGAGGCAGGGGCAAGAGCCCTGAAGCGGGAGCCCCTGGTCCAGCGGCGACGCAAGGGCCTCAGCCCCGTCGTTCGCGGACGATCCCCAGGATCTCGCGCGCGGCGGCCGGGATGTTGGTGCCGGGGCCGAAGATCGCGGCCACGCCCGCGTCGCGCAGGAAGGCATAGTCCTGCTGCGGGATCACGCCGCCGCAGATGACGATGATGTCGTCCGCGCCCTGCGCCTTCAGCGCCTCGATCAGCTTCGGGGCCAGCGTCTTGTGGCCCGCAGCCTGCGAGGAGATGCCGACGATGTGGACGTCGTTGTCGATGGCGTCCTGCGCGGCTTCCTCGGGGGTCTGGAACAGCGGGCCCACGTCCACGTCGAAGCCGATGTCGGCAAAGGCCGTGGCGATCACCTTGGCGCCGCGGTCGTGGCCGTCCTGGCCCATCTTGACGACCAGCATCCGGGGACGGCGGCCTTCTTCCTCGGCAAAGGTTTCGACGTCGCGCTGGATTTGGGCGAAGCCCTCGTCGCCCTCGTAGGCGGCGCCATAGACGCCGGCCAGGGTCTTCACCTCGGCCCGGTGGCGGCCGAAGACCTTTTCCATCGCCATGCTGATCTCTCCCACGGTTGCACGGGCGCGGGCAGCCTCGACCGCCGCTTCCAGCAAGTTGCCGCCCTCGCGCGCGCGGCGCTCGACCTCGGCCAGCGCCTGATCGCAGGCGGACTGGTCGCGGGTCCCCCGGATGCGCTCCAGCCGCTCGATCTGGCTGCGGCGCACGGCCATGTTGTCGATGTCGAGGATGTCGATCGGGTCTTCCTTGTCCTTGCGGTACTTGTTGACGCCGACGATCACTTCCTCGCCGCGGTCGATCATGGCCTGCCGCCGCGCCGCGGTTTCCTCGATCCGCAGCTTGGGCTGGCCCGAGGCGACCGCCTTGGTCATGCCGCCCATCGCCTCGACTTCCTCGATGATGGCCCAGGCCTTTTCGGCCAGTTCGGCAGTCAGGCTTTCCACGTAATAGGACCCGGCCAGGGGATCGACGACATGGGTGATGCCCGTTTCCTCCTGCAGGATCAGCTGAGTGTTCCGGGCGATGCGAGCCGAGAAATCCGTCGGCAGCGCGATCGCTTCGTCCAGCGCGTTGGTGTGCAGCGATTGCGTGCCGCCAAGGGCCGCGCTCATCGCCTCATAAGCGGTGCGGATCACGTTGTTGTAGGGGTCCTGCTCCTGCAGGGACACGCCCGAGGTCTGGCAATGCGTCCGCAGCATCAGGCTGGACGGCTTCCTGGCCCCGAACTCGGTCATGATCCGGTGCCACAGCAGGCGCGCGGCGCGCAGCTTGGCGATTTCCATGAAGAAGTTCATGCCGATGGCAAAGAAGAAGGACAGACGCCCGGCAAAGGCGTCCACGTCCATGCCCGCCGCGATGGCCGCGCGGACATATTCCCGCCCGTCCGCCAGCGTATAGGCCAGTTCCTGCACGAGGTTCGCCCCGGCTTCCTGCATGTGATAGCCGGAAATCGAGATCGAGTTGAACTTTGGCATCTCGCGCGAGGTGTAGCCGATGATGTCCGCGATGATCCGCATCGAGGGCTCGGGCGGATAGATGTAGGTGTTGCGGACCATGAACTCCTTGAGGATGTCGTTCTGGATGGTCCCCGACAGCACCGAGCGGTCGTGGCCCTGCTCCTCGCCCGCCACGATGAAGTTCGCGAGGATCGGGATCACCGCGCCGTTCATGGTCATCGACACCGACACCTTGTCCAGCGGGATGCCGTCGAACAGGATCTTCATGTCCTCGACGCTGTCGATGGCGACGCCCGCCTTGCCGACGTCGCCTTCCACGCGCGGGTGGTCGCTGTCATAGCCGCGGTGGGTCGCTAGGTCGAAGGCCACCGACACGCCCTGTTGCCCGGCGGCGAGGTTGCGGCGGTAGAAGGCGTTCGACTCCTCGGCGGTCGAGAAGCCCGCATATTGCCGGATCGTCCAGGGACGGCCGGCATACATCGTCGCGCGCGGGCCGCGGGTGAAGGGCGCGACGCCGGGCAGGCTGCCCATGTGATCCAGCCCCGCCGTGTCCGCCTCGGTATACAGCGGCTTGACGGTGATGCCTTCCAGCGTGTCCCAGTTCAGCGTGTCGGGATCGGCGCCCTTCAGTTCCTTCGAGGCGAGGCTGCGCCAGAGATCGAGGTCGGGGGTCCGGGTCATGGCTTGGTCCTTTCCGATGCGACCGCAGTCGCTATATTCTGAAACATGACGATCTGGATTTGGAAAATGTCGGGCCTGGCGCTGGCGGCGGGGCTGGGAACGCAGGCTCTTGCCATGGGCGCGCCTACGCCTCCGCCCGAGCCGGTCCGTGTCGAACGCGCGGCCCCCGCGCGCCCCGTCGCAGCCCGGGCGCCGGATGCCGGCGTCCCCGCGCCCGGCCCGGCCGAACTGGACATCCGTGCGGCTGCCGAGGTTTCCCCCGAGTCGCTTCTGTTCGAAAGCCGCCCCGTCATCGTCTTTGCCGATACCGCGCAGGAGCCCGCCTTCATCACGCAGATGGAGCTTCTGGCCCGCGATCCGGCCGCGATGGCGCGGCGGGACGTGGTCGTCATCACCGATACCGACCCCGCTGCCAACTCGGCCTGGCGGCAGAAGCTGAGGCCGCGGGGGTTCGCGCTGATCATCCTCGACACCGACGGCACGGTGATCGACCGCAAGCCCTTTCCGTGGGACACGCGCGAGATCGGCCGGGCGATCGACAAGACCCCCGTCCGGCGCGAGGAGACGCGGGCCAGCGGCGGGCGATAGGCGTTGCGCGCGATTTCATTGCGGAACCGGCGCGGCGCAACTATCTTGATCCGTGAAGGATGCGCCTTGCTGCACCGCGCATGAAGGGACAAAGCCATGGCCAGGGAAACTTCACCGCGCAAGATCGAGAACCCGCCACCGCCGCGGCAGGTCAAGCGGCCCGCCACGACCGACGAACTGGTCGAGCGTCTGCTGAATGCCCGCAATTCGAACGAGATTGCGGCGGTGATCGGATTGCCTCCCATTACCGGCCTCTCGGGTCCGAAGATCGCGTATTGAGACCGGCGCGCAACCGCGCCAGTTCACCGGGCAGGGTCGCGGCAATGCGCGCGGCCTCTCTCTGACGGGCGGCGGCTGCAAGGGCCTCGACCGCCTCGCGCCCACCCTCCAGACTTGCCGTCAGGATGATCATCGCGCGGCGCCCGGTCATCAGCGTCTCGTCGTTCAGCGTCAGGTAGTCGCGGAACATCTCGGTCGCGCGTTCGGGCTGGTCCTTGGCATTGGCGCGAATGTCCTGCGCCAAGGCCGAGCGGACGGCCAGCAGGCGGTAATAGCGCACCACCGGGTCGATGGCCCATTCGGGCAGGATGTGCACCTCCTCGACAATGGCGCGGAAGATGCGGTCGTTGGCGTCATGCGGCAGGATCGGAACATGACGCCCCTGAGCCAGACGCGCCACCATCGCCTCGCGCGCGTCCGGGTCATCCAGCGTCTGCCCTTCCAGCGCGGCCACATGGGCGCGGATCTCGGCCAGCAGCGCGCGCTGGATGTCGCCCACGCGCTCCTCGCGCAGCTGGCGGTCGCGGCGGCGCGACAGCGCGTGCGTCCAGAACCATCCGGCCGCCACCACGCCACCGCCGACAAGGGCGGTGACGAGCGCCGCGGCGACCCGGTCGTTCAGGAACAGCCCGCGCAGGTCCACCTGCTCACTCGAACTCCATGATGACGTCGTCGACCTTGAGGCTCTGCCCGGCTTCGGCGTTGACCGACTTGACAGTGCTGCGGCGCTCGGCGCGCAGGATGTTCTCCATCTTCATGGCCTCGACAGTGGCCAGCGCCTGGCCCTCCTGCACCTCGTCACCGGGCTGCACGTTGATGCGGACGACAAGGCCCGGCATCGGGCAAAGCAGGAACTTCGAGGTGTCGGGCGGCAGCTTTTCCGGCATCAGCCGCGCGAGTTCCGCCGTGCGGGGACGCCGCACATGGGCCTTGAGGTCGGCGCCGCGCGTCCGCAGGCGCATCCCGGCGGCGATCTTGTCCACCTTCAGCGCCAGCGGCTCGCCGTCCACCGTCAGGCGGGCCAGCGACATGCCGGGCTTCCAGTCCGATTCCACCCGCAAGCTGCGGCCGTTCACCTCGACGGACGAGCCGGTCCTGTCGGCGCGGACGCGGACCGGGAACTCCTGCCCGTTCAGCACGACGACCCAGTTCTCACCCACGCGGCGCTCGTGGTTGTCCAGCCGGCCGGTGATCTGGGTGCGGCGGATTTCCGCGACGCGGTGCATGGCGGCCGCGGCGGCCGCGACACGTTCCATCTGCTCAGACGGCAGGGTCGCACCCTGGAAGCCCTCGGGATATTCCTCGGCGATGAAGGCCGTCGAGATGTCGCCCGAGACGAAGCGGGGATGATCCATCACCGCCGACAGGAAGGGCAGGTTGTGGCCGATGCCTTCGACTTCGAAGCCGTCCAGCGCCCGGCGCATCGCCTCGATGGCCCCGGCGCGGTCGGGTGCCCAGGTACAGAGCTTGGCGATCATCGGGTCGTAGTACATCGAGATCTCGCCGCCCTCGTAGACGCCGGTGTCGTTGCGGACGCCGGTGTCCGCCGCAGGGGGGGCGTCGCCGGGATGGGCGGGCACCCACTTGTCCGCCTCCAGCAGCGGACCTGCCGCCGTTTCGACGGGCGGACGATAGCGCGTCAGCCGCCCGATCGAGGGCAGGAAGTTGCGATAGGGGTCCTCGGCATAAAGGCGGCTTTCGATGGCCCAGCCGGTGATCTTCAGGTCACCTTGGGTGAAAGGCAGCGGCTCGCCAGCGGCGACCCGGATCATCTGCTCGACCAGATCGACGCCGGTGATGAGTTCCGTCACCGGATGCTCGACCTGAAGACGGGTATTCATTTCAAGGAAGTAGAAGTTCTTGTTCGCGTCAACAATGAACTCGACCGTGCCTGCCGAGGTGTAGCCGACGGCCTTGGCCAAGGCGACTGCCTGCTCGCCCATGGCGCGGCGCGTCTTGGGGTCGAGGAAGGGCGAGGGCGCCTCCTCGATGACCTTCTGGTTCCGGCGCTGGATCGAGCACTCGCGTTCGTGCAGGTAGACGCAATTGCCGTGCTTGTCGGCCAGCACCTGGATTTCGATGTGGCGCGGCTGGGTCACGAACTTCTCGATGAAGATGCGGTCGTCACCGAAGCTGCTGGCGGCCTCGTTCTTCGAGGACTCGAAGCCCTCGCGCGCTTCCTGGTCGTTCCAGGCGATCCGCATCCCCTTGCCGCCGCCGCCGGCGCTGGCCTTGATCATCACCGGATAGCCGATCTGCGAGGCAATCCGCACCGCCTCGTCGGCATCCGCGATCAGGCCCATGTAGCCGGGGACGGTCGAGACGCCGGCCTCCTGCGCGATCTTCTTCGAGGTGATTTTGTCGCCCATGGCCTCGATCGCGGGCGAGGGCGGGCCGACGAAGACCACGCCCTCTTTCTCAAGGGCCGCGGCGAAGTTCATGTTCTCGCTGAGGAAGCCATAGCCCGGATGCACCGCCTCGGCGCCGGTCTGGCGGATGGCCTCCATGATCCTGTCGATCACGATATAGGACTGGTTCGCAGGCGGGGGGCCGATATGGACCGACTCGTCGGCCATGCGGACATGCAGCGCGTTGCGGTCGGCGTCCGAATAGACGGCGACGGTGGCGATCCCCATCTTCCGTGCGGTCTTGATGACGCGGCAGGCGATCTCTCCGCGGTTGGCGATCAGGATCTTCTTGAACATGCGTGTCCCTTGGTGGCGCTGGATATGAGAAAGCCGCCCCGGTCGATCAGACCGGGACGGCGGAAAAGGACTGGAAACGCGCGAGACGCGCGCGGGTCAGCTTACTGGCAGAGACGGACGTCGTCGCAAAGCGCGCCGCCGACGGCGCCGATCGCCGCGCCCTTGAGGCGGTCGCTGCCGCCCTTGCCGCGAACCTGCTGGACGACATAGCCGGCGCCCGCGCCGATGATGGCGCGGTCGGCGTCGGTGGGCTGGATGTTCTGCGTGCAGCCGGCCAGCAGCGCCGCGCTGAGACCGCCCACGATGAGGAGCTTCCGGGACATGAGATATCCTTCAACGAGAGGCCGGGACCTTGCACCCGGGCAGCGTGCCCCTGCGCAGTGACTCCCGGCCATTTGGAATTCGAACCGTCTTGGCTGGCGATCAACGCCAGCCAGGGGTCAGGGTTCCGCTCAGGGGGCGCAGACGCCCACGTCGTCGCACAGGGCACCCGCCGCACCGCCGATGAGGGCGCCGGTCGACACGCGCTCGTCCAGCGCCTTGGCGACGACGGCACCCGCGACTGCGCCACCCGCGGCACGCTGCGCGTCGGGCGACAGGCCGGTACCGTAGCCGGGCTGGCAAGCCGCAACGGTGCCGACGAGCAGGGCCGCGCCGCAAACGCGGAGGAGGAAGGATTTCTGCATGGTATTCTGCCTGTATTCGTGGCCCGCGAGCGGGCGAGTGGTTTAGCGTGCGCGATCACTATGACATCCCCGAACGGGACGTCAAACTGACAAGCGGGTGATGGCGCACACACAGGCATCATCCCGCGCATCACTCATCTTCCTCGTCGAAGTCCTCGTCATCCCAGCGAAAAGTCTCACGGGCGTCCGGTGCGAAGAGTTCGGGGAAGCTTGCCTCGGCACGCTTGAGGTCGACGCGAAGAAGCTGCTCGTAGCTGGTCGGATTCAGCTTGCCGACAGGCACGACCTCGCGCCCCAGCAGCCAGGACAGGCGGCCCGCGTCGAGGTTGCCGCGCTCGAAGGGCTCGTCGCCGAAATGTTCGATCAGCGCGGCCAGAAAGCCCGCATCGGCGCGCCGGTCGCCGGGCGAGCGGTCACGATAGCGTTCGCGCGCGACCAGCTTGGTTGCCCCCTTGGGACTGGCGCGGCGAATGACGAACTGGTGGTCGGTGGACGGAAGCCGTCCGGGGAAACCGCGATGCTTCAGCATGATGCCTCGCCTCTCGAAAGGACGCAAAGCGGCGCGGCGGCGGCGATGCGCGGACCCGAGGGCCCGCGCCGCAAGGCGTCAGTTGGCGCCGTACTTGCCCTGGAACACAGGCTCGGGCGCCACGACGACGGGCGCCGGGGTCGGCGCGGGCTGCTGCTGCTGGCAGGCCGAGACCAGGCCGGCGAGAACCAGCGCGAGGGCGAGCTTTTTGGACATGAATGGCTCCTGTTAGGCGGGGTCTGAGTGCCCCGGCTGCTCGATGAGCGGACCGCACCGCGCGGCCGCCGGCACATGTTAGCCGGGGCGCCCGACAGGGGACAGGGCGCGGCCGACGCGCCGCGCGCGCCATGTGGCAGGGTTGCATCAGGGCGGCTGCCGCCGCAGTCCTTGCAGATCATCACATCGGTTCCCACACACAGGCGTCACGGTTGGCGGGGATCGAGAACCCCTCGAAAAGCTGCACGATCCCGGGGTCGAAGCTGCCGAAGGGGCTGGGCGCCGAGGCCATCGAGATCACCACCTGGCTCGGGCGCGGCGACTGCCCGGCCAGACGGGGCAGGGCATAGTTCTCGCACAGCCAGACGATGTCGCGGTGGACGGGGTCCTGCATCAGGATGTCCGGGGCCGCCGGCAGCGCCATCTCGCCCCCAGCCCCCAGCGCCGCCTCGTCCTGGTGGGCCTCGTCCAGCGGACTTCCCTCGGCCCCCTCGGGCAGGGTGGCGTCCGGCGGCGCAAGCTCGGACGGCAGGGGCGCGTCGTTGATGCCGCCGCTGTCCGGCAGCGGCTGGAGCGACAGGCCGCCCGCGCTGTCGTCGGGAACCTCCTGGATGATCAGGTCGCCCAGGGCGTCGTCCAGTTCGGCCTGCTCTTCGGGCGTCAGGGGCACATCCTCGCCGAAGGGCTCGTCCAGCATCTCGGGGGGCAGTCCCTCGGCCATGTCACCCTCGTCCAAGGGCGGGACCAGGGTCGCCAGCGAGGGCATGACGAAGCGATAGCGCTGCACCAGCCCCAGACCCGGGACACGGTCCGTCAGCTCTTCCTGCAGCCAGACCTCGGCGCCCGAGGGCACCGGGATCAGCGGCTGCGCACCGTTCGCGGCCATTCCGGCTGCGGTCGAGGCAAGGAGAAGAGCGGCGGACAATGGCGTCACAGCGGGATGTTGTCGTGCTTCTTCCAGGGGTTGGACAGCTGCTTGCTGCGCAGCGAGGCAAAGGCCCGTGCCACCCGCTTGCGGGTCGAATGGGGCTGGATCACCTCGTCGATGAAGCCCTTCTCGGCCGCCACGAAGGGGTTGGCGAAGCGGTCCTCGTAGTCCTTCGTCCGCGCGGCGATCTTGTCGGCCTGGCCCAGCTCGCTGCGATACAGGATCTCGACCGCGCCCTTGGCGCCCATCACGGCGATCTCGGCCGTGGGCCAGGCGTAGTTGAAATCGCCCCGCAGGTGCTTGGAGGACATGACGTCATAGGCCCCCCCATAAGCCTTGCGGGTGATGACCGTGACCTTCGGCACCGTCGCCTCGCCATAGGCAAACAGCAGCTTCGCCCCGTGCTTGATGACGCCGCCGTATTCCTGCGAGGTTCCCGGCAGGAAGCCCGGCACGTCCACCAGCGTCAGGATCGGGATGTTGAAGGCGTCGCAGAAACGCACGAAGCGCGCGGCCTTGCGGCTGGAGTCGATGTCCAGCACGCCCGCCAGCACCATCGGCTGGTTGGCCACGACGCCGACCGTCTGCCCCTCGATGCGGATGAAGCCGGTGATGATGTTGCCCGCAAAGTCGCGCTGGATCTCGTAGAAGTCGCCTTCATCGGCGACCTTCGTGATCAGCTCCTTCATGTCATAGGGCTGGTTCGGGTTATCAGGGATCAGCGTGTCCAGCGACGGCTCGATCCGCGCCGGGTCGTCGAAGAAGGGCCGGGTCGGGGCCTTTTCCCGGTTCGACAGCGGCAGGAGGTCAAACAGGCGGCGGATCTCGGACAGCGCCTCGACGTCATTCTCGAAGGCGCCGTCGGCGACCGAGGACTTCTTCGTGTGGGTCGATGCACCGCCCAACTGTTCCGCCGTGACGACCTCGTTGGTCACGGTCTTCACCACATCCGGGCCGGTCACGAACATGTAGGAGGTGTCCTTCACCATGAAGATGAAGTCAGTCATGGCCGGCGAATAGACCGCGCCACCCGCGCAGGGCCCCATGATGACGCTGATCTGCGGGATCACGCCACTGGCCATGACGTTCCGCTGGAACACGTCAGCGTAGCCGGCAAGCGACGCCACGCCTTCCTGGATGCGCGCGCCGCCCGAGTCGTTCAGCCCGATCACCGGCGCGCCGTTCTGCATCGCCATGTCCATGATCTTGCAGATCTTCTGCGCATGGGTTTCCGAAAGCGAGCCGCCAAAGACGGTGAAGTCCTGGCTGAAGACATAGACCATGCGGCCGTTGATGGTGCCCCAGCCGGTCACGACGCCATCGCCGTAGGGGCGGTCATCCTCCATCCCGAAGTCGGTGGAACGGTGGCGGACGAACATGTCGAACTCCTCGAACGAGCCCTCGTCCAGAAGGATGTCCAGCCGCTCGCGCGCCGTCAGCTTGCCGCGCGCGTGCTGCGCGTCGATACGGCGCTGGCCACCGCCCATGCGCGCCTGCTGCCGCCGGTCTTCCAGCTGTTCGACGATGTCCTTCATGCCGCCCCTCCGTCCATGCCTGGCGGGACAATAGGGAAAGCCGGTGGTGACGCAAAGCGGAAAGGGGGAAGTTTGCAAAGTGGCCTGTTAACGGCGGCCAATTGCCGCAAAATGGCAAACACCGACGGATGCAGGGCCTTGACGCGACCCTTGGCCCCCGTCATGCCGTGGCGCATGGGATTGACGATCGACCTCGGTGCCCTTGTGGCGAACTGGAAGGCGCTCGCGGACCGCGCACCAAGCGCGCGCCCCGGCGCGGTGGTCAAGGCGGATGCCTATGGCCTAGGCGCGGCGCAGGTGGCGCCGGCGCTTTACGCGGCGGGCGCGCGCGACTTCTTCGTGGCGCAGGCCTTCGAGGGCAGGGCGATTCGCCCTCTGCTTGCGCCGGATGCCCGCATCTTCGTGCTGTCCGGGCACATGCCGGGGCAGGACCTGGCCGGGCTGATCCCCGTGCTGAACAGCCCCGAGCAGTTCTTCCGCGACCGCGCCCTGCGGCCCCGCGCACCGTTTGCGATCCAGCTCGACACCGGCATGAACCGGCTGGGGTTTGAGCCCGCCGAATGGGCCTCGGTCTGGTCCGAGGCGCTGTCGGCGGGCACGGACGAGGGCACGGGCCCGGCGCTGGTCATGTCGCACCTGATGTGCGCCGACGAGCCGGGCCATCCCGCCAACGCTGCCCAGCTTCGCGCCTTCCGCGAGATGACCGAGGGCGTGACGGCGCCCCGCTCGCTGGCGGCGACGGGCGGCATCCTGCTGGGTCCCGACTATCACTTCGACGTGACGCGCCCCGGCATCGGCCTTTACGGCGGCGAGCCGTTCCTCGACGCGCGTCCTGTCGTTACCCTTGCGCTTGAGGTGATACAGACCCGCAGCGTCGCGGCGGGCGAGGCGGTGGGCTACGGCTGCACATGGATCGCGCCGCGTACCAGCCGGATCGCCACGGTCTCGGCCGGCTATGCGGACGGACTGCCGCGCGCCCTTTCGGGCAAGGGGCTGATGCTTTGGGCTGGGGACCGCAGCGCGCCGGTCGTGGGCCGCGTCTCGATGGACCTCATCACGGTCGATGTGACTGACCTGCCCGATGTGCCGGACAGGCTGGAGATCATGAACGCCCGGCAGGGCATCGAGGATCTCGCGCGCCTGGCCGGGACCATCGGCTATGAGATCCTGACCTCGCTGGGTTCGCGCTATCCGCGCGATTACCGGCCGGCTTAACTGTCGGTTAGGGACCCCATGCTACGCAATCTCCTGTCTCATCGCCTCAGGAGGATTCGGCATGGCTTACGCGACGATCGACTTTCACCACCCGCAGACCGGGGCGCTGAAGCAGGCGCCGGTCGGATTTTCCTGGACAACGCTGTTCTTCGGCTTCTTTCCGGCGCTGTTCCGGGGGCACTGGACCGGGGCGCTGATCATCTTCCTGATCGGCTGGATCACTCTGGGCTTCGCGCAACTGGTCTTCGCCTTCATCTACAACAAGATGTATGTGAAGCACCTGCTGAGCGAAGGTTTCAAATTGTCCAGCTCCTCCTCCGATCCGGCCGAACTGTCCCGCCGCCTGCGGATCGATCTGCCCCTTGACCCGACCCGCGCCCAACCCCTTCCGGCCTGACCCCGTCCGCGCAGTCGGCCGCGCCACGCTGGCGCTTCTGCGCGGGATCGGCGCGGTCGCCATCTTCGCCGCGCGGGGACTGGCCGCGCCGGGGTTCTCGCCCCGGCTGCTGGCCGAACAACTGCTGCGCATCGGCTGGCTGTCCCTGCCGGTCGTGGGGCTGACGGCGCTTTTCACCGGCGCTGCGCTGGCCCTGCAGATCAACGCGGGCGGTGAGCGGTTCCAGGCGGGCGACGTGGTGCCCGCCATTGTGGCGATCGGCATGGTGCGGGAACTCGGGCCCGTCCTGGGCGGGTTGATGGTGGCAGCACGGGTCGCCTCGTCGATCGCGGCCGAGATCGGCTCGATGCGCGTGACGGAACAGATCGACGCGCTGGTGACGCTGTCCACCGACCCGGTGGGCTGGCTTGTGAGGCCGCGCCTCTGGGCCGCGATCCTGTCGGTGCCGGTCCTTGTGGGCGTGGGCGATACGATCGGCATCATGGGCGGCTGGCTGATCGGGACGACGACGCTGGGCTTCACCTCGCAGGCTTATCTGGCGAACTCCTGGGCCTATCTTGAAACCTGGGACGTGCTGTCGGGGCTGCTGAAGGGCGCGGCCTTCGGCTTCATCGTGGCGCTGGCCGGCTGCTGGTTCGGGATGAACGCGGGCCGCGGCGCGGCGGGCGTGGGGCGGGCGACGACAAACGCGGTCGTCGCGGCGTCGGTCGGTATCCTTGCCGCGAATTTTGTCCTTACGGGATTGTTCTTTACATGAGCGCGCCGGTCATCGAGACGCGCGGCCTTTGCAAGTCCTTCGGGCCTCAAAGGGTGCTGGACGGCGTAAACCTGACCGTCGCGCGGGGCGAGAGCCTTGTCGTGATCGGCGGCTCGGGCACCGGCAAGTCGGTGCTGCTGCGCACGATCCTGGGGTTGGAAAGCGCCGACGCGGGCGAGGTCCTGCTGGACGGCCAGCCTGCCTCGGTCGTCGTGCGGGCGCGGTTCATGCGCGACTTCGGGATGCTGTTCCAGAACGCCGCGCTGTTCGACAGCCTGCCCGTCTGGCGCAACGTGGCCTTCCGGCTGTTGCGTGTGATGCCCGCCGACCAGGCCCGCGCCCGAGCTGTCGAGCGGCTGGCCCGCGTGGGCCTTGGCCCCGAGGTCGCGGACCGGATGCCGGCCGACCTGTCCGGGGGGATGCGCAAGCGCGTGGGTCTTGCCCGCGCCATCGCCGCCGACCCCCGGGTGATCTTCTTCGACGAGCCGACCACCGGCCTTGATCCCCAGCGAGCGGCTGCGATCAACCGCCTGATCCGCGACATCGTGACCGAGACGGGCGCGACCGCCGTGACCATCACCCATGACATGACCAGCGTGCGGACCATCGCCGACCGCGTGGCCTTGCTGGATCAGGGCAGGGTGCGCTGGCAGGGGCCCGTCGCGCAGATGGATGGGGCCGACGACCCGGTGCTGCGCGCCTTTGTGCAGGGCGAGCCGCTGGACTGGGGACCACTCGCCGCAACCGGGCCGCGAGGATGAGCGCTGCCGAGCATCCGCACATTTGTGGCCCGAGGCTTGCCTTCGCCCACCCCCGCCTGCAACATGAATGCAAGCCACAGACGAGGACGCAGTGGGTCTGACCCCGACAAACCCTTCCGCCGCAGCGGGCGAGACCCTGCTTGAGTTTCCCGACAACCGCCTGCTCATGGACCTGTGCGGCCCCCATGACCGCCATCTGGCCCGGATCGAGCAGGCGCTGGGCGTCCACGTCCTGCGGCGTGGCAACCAGCTGTCCGTCGTTGGCCCGGCCGAGGCGCAGGCAGAGGCGGCGCAGATCCTGCGCGGCCTTTACGCCCGCCTGGAACAGGGCCGCGCGGTCGAACTGACCGAGGTCGAATCGGCCCTGCGCATGGGCACCGAGGCTGATGGCCCCGCCGCCACCCCGGCCCAGCAGCTCGAGATGTTCGGCCAAGGCAAGGTCGAGCTGCGGACCCGCAAGAAGATCGTCGAGCCGCGCACCGAGGCGCAGCGCGACTATGTCCGCTCTCTTTTCGCCAACGAGCTTGCCTTCGGGATCGGCCCGGCGGGCACGGGCAAGACCTATCTGGCCGTCGCCGTCGGCGTCACCATGCTGATCGACGGCCATGTGGACCGCATCATCCTGTCGCGCCCCGCTGTCGAGGCGGGCGAGCGGCTGGGTTTCCTGCCGGGCGACATGAAGGAAAAGGTCGATCCCTACATGCAGCCGCTCTATGACGCGCTGAACGACTTCCTGCCCGCGCGCCAGATGCAGAAGCTGATGGAGGAAAAGCGGATCGAGATCGCGCCCTTGGCCTTCATGCGGGGCCGGACGCTGGCGAATGCCTTTGTCGTGCTGGACGAGGCGCAGAACGCCACCACCATGCAGATGAAGATGTTCCTGACCCGCCTGGGCGAGGGCTCGCGCATGGTCATCACCGGCGACCGCACCCAGGTGGACCTGCCGCGCGGCGTCCAGTCCGGCCTGCGCGACGCGGAACGCATCCTCGCGGGCGTGCCGGGGATCTCGTTCAGCTACTTTACCGCCTCGGATGTGGTGCGTCACCCGCTGGTCGCCCGCATCATCCAGGCCTATGACGCGGACGACGAGGCCAGCGGCAGCGATGACCGCCCTGCACAGGGTTATGGCGGCTATCCGCCCCGCCGCGACTGGCGCCGCGGCCCTGAGGGGTCGCGCGATGTCTGACCTGTCCAACCCTGACACCCTGCCCGAGCCCGACCCCGTCGATATCGTCATCGAGGACGAGCGCTGGCTGGACGTCGACCTGCAAGGCATGGCCGAGCGGGCAGCGGCGGCTGCGACCCGCCACTTGGGCATCGACGCGGTCGAGATCGTGGTGATGGGTTGCGATGACGCCCGCATCGCCGCGTTGAACGACCACTTCCGGGGCAAGGCCAAGCCCACGAACGTGCTCAGCTGGCCCTCGGTCGAGCCTGCGCCCCGCGCGCCCGGCGACGTGCCGGTCCCGCCCGAAACGGACGAGCTGGGCGACATCGCCATCAGCTTCGACACCTGCAAGGCCGAGGCCGAGGCGCAGGGCAAGCCCTTTGCCGACCATGTCACCCATCTTCTGGTCCACGCGATCCTGCACCTGGCCGGCTATGACCACGAGGCGGATGCCGACGCGGAAACCATGGAGGATGCCGAGCGTTCGATTCTCGCCAGCCTCGGCATTCCGGACCCTTACCGAGAGCACTGAGTCCCATGAACGATCCCCAGAGTCCCGGCGAAGCTTCAGGCGACGCCGAACCTCCCAGTCCGAACAGGACCCTCCATTCCCACCCTCTTGCTGAGTGGGAAGCCCCGCCCCCCGAGACACCCGATCCACCCGCCCGTGGCTTTCTGGGCCGCATCCTCAGGACGCTGGGGCCGCTGGCCCCCGAGCCCGAGGACGCCCCGGACAGCATGATGGAGGCCGCGACCTCGGCCGAGGCGCCCAGCATCCTCAACCTGCGGCGCATGTCGGTGGACGACGTCGCCGTGACCAAGACCGACATCGTGGCGGTCCCGGTGACCGTCGGCCTGCCCGAACTGGTCGAGGTCTTCCGCGAGCATGGCTATTCCCGCGTCCCGGTCTATCGCGGCAACCTGGACCAGCCGCTAGGTCTGATCCACCTGAAGGATCTGGCGCTCAAGCACGGCTTCGCCCCCAAGGGCGCGCCACGTTTCGCGCTGCGTCCCCTGCTCAGGCCGCTGCTTTACGTTCCAGGCTCGATGCCCATCGGCGCGCTGCTGCAGCAGATGCAGCAGAAGCGCATCCACATGGCGCTGGTGATCGACGAATACGGCGGGGTGGACGGGCTGGTCACGATCGAGGACCTGATCGAGCAGGTCATCGGCGAGATCGACGACGAACATGACGAAAGCGAGGACGGGTTGTGGGTGCAGGAACGCCCCGGCCAGTGGCTTGTCCTGGCCCGCGCCCCCATCGACCGGGTCGAGGCCGAGATCGGCGTCAAGCTGATCAGCGGCGTCTACGAGGAAGAGATCGACACCTTGGGCGGCCTGATCTTCATGCTGGCGGGACATGTGCCTGTCAGGGGAGAGGTCGTGACTGACGACAGCGGCGTCCAGTTCGAGGTGGTGGATGCCGATGCCCGGCGCATCAAACGCGTTCGCTTGCGCCTTCCCGGCACGGCTGAAGGCGGAACCATCGCCTGATCCGACAACGGCGGGGCGCGCGTGCTGCGCGCCCGCCTTATAGGCCCTCAGCCAGCGGGCACCACGTCACCCCTAGCCATGATCTCGCGGATCTGCCGGGGAATGTCCGAGGTTGCGGCGGCCCAGGGGCTTGCCTTGGTGCGGGCGCGATGGGCTTCCAGTGCGGCCGCGTCGCGGAACAGTTCCTCGACGCGCCAGACCAGCGGGTCGTCCGTCTGCGCGATCTCGAAGAAAAGGCATCCCGGCTCGGCGCGGCTGGCAGCGACATGGGCCTCGACATGCGTCAGAAGGGCCATGAGTTGCCCCATATCGGCGCAGGTGATCTGTCCCGACAGCGCGACCTGGGATCCGACCGGGTGGGGGCGGGCGCAGTCATGGTGGGCGTGGTGCTGGCCGCAGGCGCAGGCTGACACGGGCATTCTCCTTCGTGGCGATCAGCCCCGGATCAGGGCATCGAAATCGGGATAGCTGTCCTGCTGCGGCATCCCGGCGGAATAGCCAAGGGCCTTGGGACTTTCGTAAGGATCATCGGTCGCGGCGCCGGGGTGGCAGGCGCGCAGGTATTGCCGCGTGACGCTTTCCGTCGCGCCGTAGACCTCGGGCAGGGGCAGGACCAGCCAGCTTCCGTCGTCAGTCTGGAACGCAGGGCGCGCGGGCGAACAGAAGAACTGAACGTTGTGGGGCTTGGACCAGGCCAGTCCAGCAGGAGCGGAGGTCGGATAAAGGCCGCCGGAAAGTTCACTTTGCGCCACGGTGACGGTGGACTCGACGCGCCGGCCGGGGACAGCCGCGCTGCCCTGTCCGATCTCGCGGGCAGGGGACTGGCTGAGCCAGGTGCAGCCTTCCATGTGGCAGCGGCCGACGAACACGCCGCCCTTGTTTCCGGCGTCGGAGGTAGTGTTGCCCGCGGCACGGACGCAGATGGTGAAGTCCGCACCCCGCCAGCAGGCCCGGTCCTGGACCATCCGCCGCGCCTCGCCCCAGCGGGACCGAACGCCGAAGGGCGTCAGGCCGCGCACCTCGCCCATACCGGGGCCGACGACATCCAGCGACAGCGAACTCGCGCCGCCCATCGTGCGCTCGTCCATCATGGCGATGTCGAAGCTGCCGCCACGGCGGGCCGAGAATCGGCAGGGGCCGTCCACGCGTTCCCCCTTGGCCGTGATCTCGCACAGGGCCTCGGCGGCATGGGCAGGAACTGCCGAAAAAGGCAGGCTCAAGGCGAGAAGAAGGACTTGCAATCTGCGCATGATCGGTTCTCGACGGAACGCTTGTCCCCTCGGATCATGCACAAGAACGGATGTTTGCCAATCATCCGCCAAGGAATGTTGGGCAGATCCCGGAGGTCTCCGGTCTTTCGCGTCAGTACGCGTTTATTCCCATTCGATCGTGCCCGGGGGCTTCGAGGTGATGTCGTAGGTCACGCGGTTTATGCCCTTGACCTCGTTGATGATCCGGGTCGCCGTCTCGCCCAGGAACTGGTGCGTGAAGGGATAGTAATCTGCCGTCATCCCGTCCACCGAGGTCACCGCCCGCAGCGCGCAGGCAAAGTCATAGGTGCGCCCGTCGCCCATGACGCCCACCGTGCGGACCGGCAGGATCGCCACAAAGGCCTGCCAGATCTCGTCGTAAAGCCCGTGTTTGCGAATCTGGTCGATGTAGACGGCGTCGGCCTTGCGCAGGATGTCGAGCTTCTCGCGCGTGATCTCGCCGGGGCAGCGGATGGCGAGGCCGGGGCCCGGGAAGGGGTGGCGGCCGATGAAGCGGTCAGGCAGGCCGAGCTCGCGGCCCAAGGCGCGGACCTCGTCCTTGAACAGCTCGCGCAGGGGTTCGACCAGCTTGAGGCCCATCTTCTCGGGCAGCCCGCCCACGTTGTGGTGCGACTTGATCGTGACCGAGGGGCCGCCCGAGAAGCTGACCGATTCGATCACGTCGGGATAGAGCGTGCCCTGCGCGAGGAACTCGGCGCCACCGATTTCGGCCGCGTGCTTCTGGAACACGTCGATGAAGAGGCGTCCAATGGTCTTGCGCTTGACCTCGGGGTCGCTGACGCCTTCCAGTTCGCCCAGGAACAGCTCGGATTCATCGGCATGGATCAGCGGGATGTTGTAGTGGTCGCGGAACATGGTCACGACCTCCTCGGCCTCGCCCAGCCGCAGAAGGCCGTGGTCCACGAAGACGCAGGTGAGCTGGTCGCCGATCGCCTCGTGGATCAGGACGGCGGCCACCGAGGAATCCACGCCGCCCGACAGGCCGCAGATGACCTTGGCGTCGCCCACCTGCTCGCGGATGCGGCGCACGGCCTCGGCGCGATAGCCGGCCATGGTCCAGTCGCCGGTGAAGCCCGCGAGGCGCAGGAAGTTCTCCAGCATGGTGCGGCCGTTCGGGGTATGGTGCACCTCGGGGTGGAACTGCACGGCATAGAAGCGGCGCACTTCATCCGCGATCATGGCGTAAGGCGCATTGGGCGAGGTGCCGATGACCTCGAAGCCGGGCGCAAGGGCGGTGACGCGGTCGCCGTGGCTCATCCAGACTTCCTCGCGCCCGTCGGCGAACAGGCCTGCGAAGATGCCGTCGCCCGTGTGGCCCGGCGCGGGGGCGATGAAGGCGCGGCCGTATTCGGCGTGGTGCCCGGCCTCGACCCGGCCGCCCAGCTGCTGCATCATCGTCTGCTGGCCGTAGCAGATGCCGAAGACGGGGATGCCGAGGTCGAACAGCGCCTGCGGGGCGCGGGGGCTGCCCTCGCGTGTGACGCTGTCGGGGCCGCCCGACAGGATCACGGCCTGCGGCGGGTCGGCGCGCAGTTCGGCATCGGTCACCGCCTGATAGGGGCGGATCTCGCAAAACACGTTGAGCTCGCGAAGCCGACGCGCGATGAGCTGCGTGACCTGAGAGCCGAAGTCGATGATGAGCAGGCGCTGGTGCTGGGTCATGCCCGCGCTTTAGGCTTGCGCGCGGGCCTCGGCAAGCCTGTGCGAGAAAGGCTGCCTATACGCCCCACAGCGCCGACAGGGCGGCGGCGGGGTCCTCGGCCGACCAGATCTCGGGGCCGATGGCAATGAAATCGGCGATGCCCCAGAGACGGCGCACCAGGGCGGCGTCCAGCGCGCCCTCGGCCACGACGGGCACCTCGATCATCTCGGACCACCACTGGAAGAGGTCGAGGTCGGCAGGCTCTCCATGCCCCAGCGCGGTCGGACCGCAGGGGCCGAAGGAGACGTAATCTACGCCCGCCTCGCCCGCGTTCATTCCCTCGTGCCGCGAGCCGCCGCAAAAGGCGCCGACGATGGCATCCGCGCCCAGTTCCTTGCGCGCGTGCCGGACGGCGCGGGCACCATTGGTCAGGTGCACGCCATCAAGGCCGTGGCGCAGGGCCAGCGCCACATGGTCCTCGATCACCACCGCCACGTCGCGGGCATGAGCGATGTCGCGGGCCAGGTCGGCGATGCGGCCCAGTTCCGTCTCGTCCCCCGCGCCCAGCAGGCGCAGACAGGCGACGGGATGGGCGTCCAGCACCGCCGAAAGCCGGTCCCCGAGTTCCGAGGCAGGGATCAGCGCGGGGGCGATCAGGTAAAGCTGCGGCGCGTCCTCGGTCATGGCGTGGTCCCTTTCGTGGCAGTGGGTCGGGATACCGCAGGGACGCCGCGCGGGGAAGGGGGCGTCGGACCGGGGCGCTGCCCCATCGTCGTATACGACGATCCCGGGATGTTTGCACGAAGAAGAGAGAATGAGGCTTGTTGCCCGCCCGCTTGCCCGTGGCGCCGCTGCGCGCTAGGGGCGGCGCATGACCGAGACCTCTGCCCTGCAACCCGTCGTCATCCTCGTGCGCCCGCAGATGGGCGAGAACATCGGGGCCGCCGCCCGCGCGATGCTGAACTTCGGCCTGACCGAGATGCGGCTGGTCGACCCCCGCGATGGCTGGCCGAACCCCCGCGCCGTGGCGATGGCATCCGGCGCGGCGGGGCAGGTGCTGGACCGCGCGCGGGTGTTCCCGACGCTGGCCGAGGCGATGTTTGACGTGGATCATGCCTATGCCACGACCGCCCGAGGCCGCGAGCTGACCAAGCCGGTCCACACGCCCGCGACCGCGATGGCCGAGGCGCGGGGACTCGTGGCCGAGGGACGCCGCGTTGCCCTGATCTTCGGGCCGGAACGGGCGGGGCTGGAAAACGACGACATCGCGCGGGCCAATGCCATCGTGACGGTGCCGGTGAACCCGGATTTCCCCTCGCTGAACCTCGCGCAGGCCGTGTTGCTCATGGGCTATGAATGGGGGCGCGAGGCGCTACCCGCCCAGCCCGCGCCCGCCGCCAAGCGTCCGCCGGGCGAGGTGCCCGCCACGCGGCTGGAAATCGAGAAGCTTGCCGACCACTGGGAGGAGAAGCTGACCGAGGCGCGGTTCTTCTTCCCGCCCGAAAAGGCCGCGCCCATGCGGCTGACGCTGCGGAACCTGTGGTCGCGCCTGCCGCTGACCCGGGCGGATGTCCAGATCCTGCACGGGATGGTGCGGCAACTGACCTGGAAAACCCGCGCCGATTGACCTTTGCGGGCCGGACGGCCAATGTCCGGGCCGCGTCCCGCAAGCGACTGCAAGCGAACACCGAAGGGGCCCCCGCATGGCCAAGCGCCCGATTTTCGAGGAGGTGTCCACCGCGACACCTGCCGCCCGACCCGTCGCCAATCTGATCGACACCGCGTCCAAGGGCGCGCGCGGCGCGATCAGGGTCTGGCTGGTCGTCCTGTTTGTCATGGTCATGGCGATGATCGCGCTGGGCGGGGCCACGCGGCTGACCGGCTCGGGCCTGTCGATCACCGAATGGAAGCCCGTGACCGGCGCGCTGCCCCCCAGCGGGCAGGCGGCGTGGGAGGCGGAGTTCGCCAAATACCAGCAGATCCCGCAGTTCCGCGAGGAAAACCCGACCATGGACCTTGCCGGGTTCAAGCGCATCTACTGGTGGGAATGGAGCCACCGGCAGCTGGGCCGCGCGGTGGGCCTTGTCTGGGCCGTGGGCTTCCTGTTCTTCTGGCTGACGAAGCGCATCCCGCCGGGCTGGACGCCGCGGCTGCTGACGCTTGGCGCCCTGGGCGCGCTGCAGGGCGCCATCGGCTGGTGGATGGTCGCATCCGGGCTGGTCGAGGGCATGACCTCCGTCGCCTCCTATCGCCTCGCGACGCATCTGGGGTTGGCCTTTGCCATTCTCGGGCTGATCGCCTGGTATGTGTTCCACCTCGGCCGCCCCGAAGCGCAGCTGATCCGGGCGCGCCGCGCGGGCGAGCCCAAGCTGTTTTCCATGACCACGGGCCTGATGCACCTGTCATTCGTGCAGATCCTGATCGGTGCGCTGGTCGCGGGCATCGACGCCGGGCGGCAATATACCGGCTGGCCCACCATGGGCGGCGAGTGGATTCCCGACGCCATCTGGGACCCCGCGCTCGGCTGGCGCAACTTCTTCGAGAACGCGGCCACGGTGCAGTTCACGCACCGGATGGTGGCCTACCTGCTGGCTGTCTTCGCCGTCGTGGTCTGGCTGCGCGCGCGCCGCTCGCCCCATCCGGTCACGCGCGGGGCCTTCACGGTGATGATCGCCGCCGTGGCCTTCCAGGTCGTGCTGGGCATCGTGACCGTCATGCACGGCGCGCCCCTGCCCGAGGCGCTGGCCCACCAGATCGGCGCCGTGGCGCTGTTCGTCCTGATCATCCGGGCGCGCCACCATGCGCGTTATCCTTATGAAACCAGCGTGCGGGGGACGATCCGATGATTTCGGAAAACGCGGCCATGAACGAGCTGCTGGCTTTCCAGCGCGGGACCGAGGCCCTGTCCTCGATCGCCGAGCGGCTGTCCTGGGACCAGGAAACCGTGATGCCCCGCGGCGCGGTCGAGCAGCGGTCCGAGGAGATGGCCGCGATCGAGGCCGTCCTGCACGAGCGCCGCACCGACCCCCGCATCGGCGAATGGCTTGAACTGGCCGTCCCGCAGACCGAAAGCGAAGAGCGGATCGTCGCCCTGATCGCCCGCGACTTCGGCCGTGCGAATGCCATTCCCGCCGAGCTTGCGACCGAGATCGCGCGTCAGACGAGCCTCGGGCAGGGCATCTGGGCCGCCGCCCGCGCCAACGAGGCGCCGCAGGATTTCTTGCCGACGCTGGACCAGATCCTCGTGCTGAAGCAGGACCAGGGTCACGCGCTGGTCCGCGCGGGCTTCGGCAGCGACCCCTATGACGCACTGCTCGACGATTACGAACCCGGCACCACCCAGGCCGAGATCGCCGCCCTGTTCGATGCCATGCGCCCCCGCTTGGTGGCGCTGCGCGAGGAGATCCTGGGCGCCCCCGACCAGCCCGAGGCGCTGGAAGGGCGGTTCGCGCAGGAAACCCAGATGCGGCTGGCCCGCGCCTGCGCCACCGCCTTCGGCTATGACTGGTCGCGCGGGCGGATGGACATCGCGGTCCATCCCTTTTCCAGCGGCCGCTGGCAGGACAGCCGCATCACGACGCGGATCGTCGAAACGGACCCGTTCAACTGCATCTACTCGACGATCCACGAGGTCGGCCATTCCAGCTATGAACTGGGGATCGACCCCGACCACGCCTTCACGCCGCTGGGGCGGGGCGTGTCGATGGGGGTCCACGAAAGCCAAAGCCGCATCTATGAAAACCAGCTGGGCCGCAGCCGTGCCTTCACCGGCTGGCTGTTCGCGCGCATGACCGACATGACGGGCGGGCTGTCGGTGCCGGACGCCGATGCCTTCTACCGCACCGTGAACCGCGTGACACCCGGTTTCATCCGCACCGAGTCGGACGAGGTGCAATACAACCTGCACATCATGATGCGCTTCGACCTGGAACGCGACCTGATCTCGGGGCGGCTGTCCACCGACAACCTGGAGGAGGCTTGGAACACCCGCTTCCAGCGCGACTTCGGCGTGGCGGTGGACCGGCCCTCGAACGGCGTCCTTCAGGACGTTCACTGGTCGGTCGGACTGTTCGGTTATTTCCCGACCTATGCGCTGGGGAACGTCTATGCCGGTGCGCTGAATGCGGCCTTGCGGACGGCAGTGCCGGACCTCGACGACAGCCTTCAGGACGGGGACGCGACGCCCGCCACCGAATGGCTGCGCGAGAAACTTCAGCGCCACGGCGGCCTTTACGAGCCGCGCGACCTGGTCGAGCGCGCGACCGGCAGGCCGGTCACGCCCGAGCCGCTGCTGGCCTATCTGGAAGAAAAGTTCGCCGGCATCTACGGGCTGTAAGGCCCCTCAGATCGCCAGTTCGGCCAGGATGCGGTCGGCCTCGGCCCGGCAGGGGCTGAGCGTGCTGCGGTCCTCGCCGGGGAAGAAGCGGGCGCGGACGGACGTGGGCATCGGGTTCGGGGTAGCAATGACCACGCGCGGCCCGAGCCGCTGGTTTTCCGCCTGCCAGCTGCGGGCAAAGGCAATCTGCGCGGCCTTGGTGGCCCCGTAGGCGCCGAAGAACGGCTGGCCCGCGCGGGGATCGTCGAAGAACAGGGCGGTGCCGTTGCGCGCGCGCAGCAGCGGGTCCATCAGCACCGACAGCCCATGCGTCGCGGTGATGTTCAGCGCGACCGAGCGGTCCATGTCCTTGGGATCGACATGGGGCGCGGGCGCCAGCGGCGCGGCATGGACCGCCGCATGGGCCCACAGGTCGCAGCCGCCCCAGCGGTCCAGCACCGCCTGGACAAGCTGGATCATCGCGGCGGGTTGCGTGATGTCCATCGGCGCCAGAGTGGCCGCGCCGCCGACGGCTCGGATACGGTCGTCCAGCTCCTCCAGCGCGCCGGTCGTGCGGGCGACCGCGACGACGTGATAGCCGCGCGCGCCCAGGCGCTCGGACAGGGCCGCGCCGAGCCCGCGGGAGGCGCCGGTCACGATGGCAAGTTTCTGGTCTGTGTCGCTCATGCCCAGCCCCTTGCCACTGCCCGCGCGCCGCCGCAAGCGGTGAATGGACGCAGGCCCCGCCCTACACGTTCAGCAGCAGGTGCTCACGCTCCCAGGGCGAGATCACCTGCAGGAACTCCTTGTATTCGTTGCGCTTGACAGCCTCGTAGACGGCGACGAACTCGGCCCCCAGCACCTCGCGCATGGGCTGCGAGGCCACCATCTCGTCCAGGGCGTCGCCCAGGTTCGTGGGCAATTCGTCGTCGGACATGTAGGCGTCACCCAGGCATTCCGCGCGCGGGTTCGCCCCTTGCACCAGCCCGAGGTATCCCGTCGCCAGCGAGGCCGCGATCCCCAGATAGGGGTTGCAGTCCATCCCCGCCAGCCGGTTTTCCACCCGCCGTCCGTCTGCCCCCGAAATCGGGACCCGCAGCCCGGTGGTGCGGTTGTCGCGGCCCCATTCCAGGTTGATGGGCGCCGCGAAGTCCGGGACATAGCGGCGATAGCTGTTGACGTAGGGCGCGAGCAGGGCGATCGCGGCGGGCAGATGGTTCTGCATTCCGGCGATGAAATGCAGGAACTCGGGCGTCTCGCGGCCCTTCTCGTCCGAGAAGATGTTGCGGCCAGTCTGCGCGTCCACGACCGAGTGGTGGATGTGCATGGCCGAGCCCGGCTCGCCCTCGATGGGCTTGGCCATGAAGGTGGCGAAGCAATCGTGGCGCAGCGCAGCCTCGCGGATCAGGCGCTTGAAGAAGAAGATCTCGTCCGCCAGCCGCACCGGATCGCCGTGGGCGAGGTTGATCTCCACCTGTCCCGCGCCGCCTTCCTGCAGGATGCCGTCGATCTCGAAGCCCTGCGCCTCGGCGAAGTCGTAGATGTCGTCGATGACCTTGCCGTATTCGTCCACCGCCGACAGCGAATAGGCCTGCTTGGCCGCGGCACGGCGGCCCGACCGGCCCATGGGCGGCTGGATCGGCTGGTTGGGGTCGATGTTGCGGGCGACCAGGAAGAACTCCATTTCGGGCGCGACGATGGGACGCCAGCCCCGTTCGGCGTAAAGCCCGACGATGTGCTTGAGGACATTGCGCGGCGCGACCGGCACGGGGCGTCCCTGCTGGTCGAAGACGTCGTGGATCACCTGCAAGGTCACATCGGCTGTCCAGGGCGCGGCCGAGACCGTCGAGAAATCGGGGACCAGGATCATGTCCGGCTCGGTAAAGGCGCCGGCCGGGTTGTCGGCCCATTCCCCCGTGATCGTCTGCAGGAAGATCGAGTTCGGCAGGTAGAAGCTTTCCTGCCGCGCGAACTTGGACGCGGGCATCGCCTTGCCGCGCGCGACGCCCGCCATGTCGGGGACGATGCACTCGACCTCGTCCAGACGGCGGCCCTCGATGTAGTTGCGGGCAGATTGCGGGATTTTCGTCAGCCAGTCTGACATGGAAACTTTCCGCCGGGGCTTCCGGCTTTCTCTGTATCGGGCGCCGGTCGGACCGGCCGCCGCCTGGGTCAGAGAACGGCTTCGGCCGTTCCCCTGGGGTTTTTGAAGAAGGCCTCGATGCTGTCGGCCAAGGCCGAGGAATCGGCGCTGCCGCGCCGGGCGCGCGCCTGGTCCAGCAGCTCGCCGGGAACCGCGCCGCCGCGATGCTCGATCAGGCCGTCGATAAAGCCGTCGCGGAACTCGGGGTGGGGCTGCACGGTGAAGGCGCGGTGGTCATAGACAAGCGCCGCGGCCTGGCAGAACTCGTTGGTGCCGGCGATGGCTGCGGCGGGGGGCAGGTCCACCACCTGATCCTGGTGCCAGGCGTTCAGCACCATGGGCTTGCCGCCGATCACATAGTCATGCGCGCCGACGCGCCAGCCTTCGGGATGCTTGACCACGCGCCCGCCCATCGCCTGGGCGATGATCTGGTGGCCGAAGCAGACGCCCACCATCGGCACCTCGGCGGCAAAGGCCGCGCGGATGAAATCCTCAAGCGGCGGGATGAAGGCATGGTCCTCGTAGACGCCGTGGCGCGATCCGGTGATCAGCCAGCCGTCAGCGGCGTGGACGCTTTCGGGAAACTCCATCGCCTCGACATGGTAGCGGGCGAAGGTGAAGCCGCGGCCGGCCAGGAGCCGCTCGAACATGTCGTCGTAATCGCCGTGCTCGGCGCGCGTGACGTCGGGCGACTGGCCGCATTTCAGGATGCCGATGCGCATCGGAACTCTCGCAGGTGGTGGTGGGGCCAAGGTAGGCGCGGGGGCGGGGCGGCCGCAAGGGGGCCGGAACGCCATGCCAGTCCCCGCGTTGCCTCACACGACAGTCGTGCTGGAAGCGGGCGGCACGCTTGGCTAGGGTGCCTGAAATGGCATCAGGAAAGGGACGGCGATGAATGGACTTGGCCCAGGTGGACGCAGCGCGGTCGATCCCGACGGGTTGATGGAGTTCTCGGTTGTCTTCACCGACCGCAGCCTCAACCACATGTCGAAGAAGTTCCAGGCGGTCATGCGCGACATCTCGGACATGGCCCGCGAGGTCTACGGGGCCGAGGGCGTGGCACTGGTCCCGGGGGGCGGCACCTATGCGATGGAGTCGGTCGCCCGCCAGTTCGCCCGCGATGCAGACGCGCTGATCGTGCGGAACGGCTGGTTCAGCTTCCGCTGGACCCAGATCCACGACGCGGCCCAGTTCGAGGCGGCCGCCGAGGTGCAGCCCGCGCGCCCCGAGGGCAATGCCCCGCGTCCCGCCTATGCGCCCCCGCCGATCGAGGACGTGGTGGCCGAGATCGCCCGCACGCGTCCCGGCGTTGTCTTCGCGCCGCATGTGGAAACCTCGGCCGGGCTGATCCTGCCCGACGACTACATCGCCGCGCTGGCGCAGGCAGTGCACGAGGTCGGCGGGCTGATGGTGCTGGACTGCATCGCCTCGGGGGCGATCTGGGTGGACATGAAGGCACTGGGCGTGGACGTCCTGATCTCGGCCCCGCAGAAGGGGTGGAGCGCCTCGCCCGCCGCCGGGCTGGTGATGTTCTCGGCCCGCGGGCTGGAACGGCTGGAGCAGACGAACAGCGACAGCTTCGCGCTGGACCTAAAGAAGTGGCGCGCGATCATGAAGGCCTACGAGGACGGCGGCCACGCCTATCACGCCACCATGCCGACCGACGCGCTAGTCACGCTGCGCGACGCCATGGTGGAAACGCGCGAGATGGGGTTCGAGGCCGCGCGTGCGGCGCAGTGGGACCTCGGCCGCAGGGTCCGCGCGGCGCTGGCCGAGCGCGGCTTCCGTTCGGTCGCGGCGGACGGTTTTGCCGCGCCGGGGGTGGTCGTCAGCTACACGGACGATCCCGACATCCGCAACGGCCGCAAGTTCGCGCAAAAGGGGATGCAGATCGCGGCGGGCGTGCCCCTGCAGGTGGGCGAGGGGGCCGAGTTCTCGACCTTCCGACTGGGCCTGTTCGGCCTCGACAAGCTCAAGGACGTGGATGGCACCGTGGGACGCTTCACCCGCGTGCTGGACGAGGTGCTGGCGGGCTGAAGCTCAAGGGCCCGGTCCTTCCGCTGCCAGCAACACACATGGAAACGCCGGGGCCGCGATGGCCCCGGCGCTGTGCAGGGATGGGTCGGGATCAGTCGAGGCTGACGTTGGCCTCGACCACGACCGGTTCCCACTTGGTCATCTCGGCCTTGACGTGCTCGGCCAGTTCCTCGGGACCCGAGGCCACGATCTCGGCCGAGAACTCGGCCATGCGCGCAACCACGGCCGGGTCGGCCATCGCGGTCTTGGCGGCGCTTGCCAGGGTCTCGACCACCTCGGGCGGGGTGCCGGCCGGGGCAAAGAGCGCGTTCCAGCTGTAGGTCTCGTAGCCGGGCAGCGTTTCCGCGATGGCGGGAACGTCCGGGAAGGAGGGCGCGCGCTCGGCCGTCGTCACGCCCAGCGCCTTGAGCTTGCCGCTGGAAATGTGGCTGGACGCCGAGGGCAGGTTGTCGAAGATCACCGGCACCTGGTTGCCCAGCACGTCCGTCAGCGCAGGGCCCGAGCCCTTGTAGGGGATATGGGTGATGTCCACGCCCGCCATCGACTTGAACAGTTCGCCCGACAGGTGCAGCGGCGTGCCGTTGCCCGACGAGGCATAGGCCAGCGGTTCCGTCTTCGCCAGGTCGATCAGTTCCTGCACGGTGTTGACCGGCAGCGCGGGGTTCACGGCCAGCACGTTCGGCACCAGCACCAGCAGCGACACGGGGGCGAAGTCGGTCACCGGGTCATAGGGCTTCTGCTTGAGGATCAGCGGGTTCAGCGCGTGGGTGGCCACGGTTCCCATCAGGATCGTGTAGCCGTCGGCATCCGCCTTGGCGACCTGCTGGGCGCCCAGCGAACCGCCCGCGCCGCCGACGTTCTGCACGACGATCTGCTGGCCGAGCTCCTGGCTCATGCGGTCGGCGACGATGCGGCCCACCACGTCGGTCGAGCCGCCCGCGGCAAAGGGGATCACCAGCGTTATCGCGCGGTCGGGGAAGTCTTGCGCCGCGGCGGCGCCCGCCAGCCCGAAGGCCAAGGCCGTGCCCATCAGGGCGCGGCGGGTCAGGGTCAGGGTCATGTCATTCTCCCGTTGGAACTTGCAGGGGTACGCGAGGGCCGGGGCGCAGGGCGGCGCGCCCCGGACCAGGGATCAGCCTTCGCTTTCGGTGAAAACCTCGTCGCGCTGCTTGCGGATCTGGGGCAGGAAGACCAGCACCAGCACGATCAGCGACACGACCAGAAGCCCGGCGCTGATGGGACGGGTCACGAAGGTCGTGGGATCGCCCCGCGACAGGATCATGGCGCGGCGCAGGTTTTCTTCCAGCAGCGGGCCAAGGACGAAGCCCAGCAGCAGGGGCGCCGGCTCGAACCGCAGCTTGGACATGATGTAGCCCAGAAGGCCGAAGAAGGCGACGGCGAACAGGTCATAAGGGTTGCCGTTGACCGAATAGACCCCGATCGAGGACATCGCCATGATGATCGGGAACAGCACGTAATAGGGCACGGTCAGCAGTTTCACCCAAAGCCCGATCAGCGGCAGGTTCAGCACCACCAGCATCAGGTTGCCGATCCACATCGAGGCGATGATGCCCCAGAAAAGCTGCGGCTGGTCGGTGACGACGCTGGGGCCGGGAACGATGCCCTGGATGATCATCGCGCCGATCATCAGTGCCATCACCGGGTTGGCCGGGATACCGAGTGTCAGCAGCGGGATGAAGCTCGTCTGCGCGCCCGCGTTGTTGGCACTTTCGGGACCTGCAACGCCCGCCAGCGCGCCCTTGCCGAATTCCTCCGGCGTCTTCGACAGCTTCTTTTCCATCGTGTAGGAGGCGAAGGACGCCAGGATCGCGCCGCCTCCCGGCAGAATGCCCAGGACCGAGCCGATGCCCGTGCCGCGCAGGATCGGGCCGGCCATCTGGCGGAACTCGTCGCGCGAGGGGAACAGGCGGTTGATGTTCTTCGTCATCACCTCGCGTTCGTGTTCGTCTTCCAGGTTGCGCAGGATCTCGGCGAAGCCGAAGACGCCGATGGCCACCGCGACGAAGTTCAGGCCGTCCGCGAACTGGGTGATCCCCATCGTGAAGCGGGGGGTGCCGGTGTAGATGTCGGTGCCGACGATGCCCAGGAGAAGCCCCAGCACGACCATCGCCAGTGCCTTCAGGACCGAGCCATGCGCCAGCGCCACCGACATGACGAGGCCCAGCACCATCAGGCTGAAATACTCGGCCGCGCCGAATTGCAGGGCGACGGCGGTCAGCGGCGGGGCAAACAGCGCGACCAGGAAGGTCGCCACGCTGCCCGCGAAGAAGGACCCGATCGCCGCGGTGGCCAGCGCCGTGCCCGCGCGGCCCTTGCGGGCCATCTGGTAGCCGTCGATGGCGGTGACGGCCGACGAGCTTTCGCCCGGCATGTTGATCAGGATGGCGGTGGTCGAGCCGCCGTACTGCGCGCCGTAGTAGATGCCCGCCAGCATGATCAGCGAACTGACCGGTTCCAGCTGGAAGGTGATCGGCAGCAGCATGGCAATGGTCGCCGTGGCGCCGATGCCCGGCAGCACGCCGATCAGCGTGCCGAGAATGACGCCGATCAGGCAGAAGCCGAGGTTCGCGATCGAGGAGGCGACCGAGAAGCCCATGGCGAGGTTGGAAAGAAGATCCATTGGCAGGCCCTCAGAACGGAAGCCAGGGGCCGAAGCGCCGGAAGGGCAGCCCCAGGCCATAGCTGAAGATCAGCGTGGACAGCACCGTCACCGCGACGGCGAGGATCAGGGCGTGCAGCGGCCGCATCTTCACCGAGGCCTGCGAGGCGATCAGCGTGGTGATGAACAGCGCGGGCACGAAGCCCAGGCCCCGCACCGTCAGGCCGAAGAAGATCGGCGCGGGCAGGATGAACAGGATGCCCCGCCAGGCGATGGGGGTGCCCGGCTCGCCTTCGCGGCCGAAGGACTGCAGCGTGACCAGCAGCCCCAGAAGGAACAGCAGCCCCGACAGGATCATCGGGAAATAGCCCGGCCCCATGCGCAGCGACGTGCCGATTTCCAGTCCGATCGTCTGCCAGCCGAAGAAGGCCGCGACCGCCATCAGGCCCAGGCCGGCGATCAGGTCCGTGTCGTCTCTTGGTCTCGTGGACATGGTGCCTCCCCGCCCGCATGCCGACAACAAACCCGCCGCCCAGGAGGGGGGCGGCGGGCGCATGGATCAGTTCGCCGCGGTTTCCGCCAGCAGCTTGGACCAGCGTTCGATCTCGGATTTGAAGCGCTCGTCCATAGCCGCAGGCGTTGCCAGATCGGCTGCGACCGGCGTGGTGCCCAGCGTCGCGAGACGGTCGATCACCTCCTGATCGGCAAGGGCCTTCTGCAGAGCGCCAGACAACCGGTTGCGCACATCCTCGGGGGTGCCCGCCGGCGCCCAGATGGCGTGCCAGGCCGAAAGGTTGAAGCCCTCCAGGCCGCTTTCCGCCAGTGTCGGGGTGTCGGGCAACAGCGCGATCCGTTCCGGCGTCGTGACAGCGTAAGGCTTGATCTCGCCTGCCTTGATCTGGTTGGCCGTGTTGGTCGTCTGGTCGCACATCAGGTCGAGCTGGCCACCCAGAAGATCGGTCATGGCCGGGCCGGTGCCCTTGTAGGGAACGACGGTGAATTCGATCCCGGCCGCCTCGGCCAGCTGCCGCCCGCAAAGGTCGGAAACCGAGCCGACGCCCGCAGTTCCAAAGGTGGCGCCGGTTCCCTCGCCCTTGAGCCAGCCGAGAAGGCCAGCAACATCGGCCGCCTCCAGATCCTTGCGGCTGACCAGGGTCATCGGCACGTCCGTCACCAGGCCGACCGAGGAAAAGGCCGTGTCGGTATCATAGGGAAGGTCGGGATAAAGAGCGCCGAAGGTCGACACGCCCACGTGATACAGAAGCAGCGTATAGCCGTCGGGCTCGGCCTTGGCGACGCGCGCCGCTCCCAGCGATCCTCCCGCGCCGCCCATGTTCTCGATCAGCACCTGCTGGCCGAACTCGGCGCCCATCTTGTCGGCGATCAGCCGGGCGACCGTGTCGCTCGGCCCGCCTGCGGCGGCAGGCACGACGATGGTGATGTTTCGGCTCGGATAGTCCTGTGCCATGGCCGCGCCTGCCATGAGGGGCAGGATCCCCAGAATTACTGTAGCCTTGAACGTCCTCATCAATCTCTCCTCCATGTTGATGATTGTCGTCTTGCCGAGGTCAGCGCAGGATGCTTCTCCCTGCGTATTCCCCTGTCGCACCCAGCATCTCCTCGATGCGGATCAGCTGGTTGTATTTCGCCAGCCGGTCCGAACGCGCGAGGCTGCCCGTCTTGATCTGGCCGCAGTTCGTGGCCACGGCGAGGTCGGCGATGGTCGCATCTTCGGTCTCGCCCGAGCGGTGCGACATGACCGAGGTGTAGCCCGCGCGGTCGGCCATCATCACCGCGTCCAGCGTTTCGGACAGCGTGCCGATCTGGTTCACCTTCACCAACAGCGAGTTGCCGCAGCCCTGGGCAATCCCTTCCGCCAGCCGCGCGGGGTTCGTCACGAACAGGTCGTCGCCCACAAGCTGGACCGAGGCGCCCAGCTTTTCCGTCAGCAGGCGCCAGCCGTCCCAGTCGTCCTCGGCGCAGCCGTCCTCGATCGACAGGATCGGGTAGTCGGCGCAGAGGGCTGCGAGATAGTCCACGTTCTCGGCCGAGGTGAAGGACTTGCCCTCTCCGACCATCTCGTAACGGCCGTTCTTGAAGTATTCGGTCGAGGCGCAGTCGAGCGCCAGCATGATGTCGTCACCGGGCTTGTAGCCGGCCTTCTCGATCGACCGCAGGACGAAGTCGAGGGCGTCGCGGGTGGACGACAGGTTCGGGGCGAAGCCGCCCTCGTCGCCGACGCCGGTCGCCAGACCAGCGGCCGACAGTTCTTTCTTCAGCGTGTGGAAGACTTCCGAGCCCATGCGGACGGCCTCGCGGATGTTCTCCGCCGACACCGGCATGATCATGAATTCCTGGATGTCGATCGGGTTGTCGGCGTGCTCGCCCCCGTTGATGATGTTCATCATCGGGACCGGCAGGATGCGCGCGCCCGTCCCGCCGACATAGCGGTAAAGCGGCTGCGAGGTTGCCTCGGCGGCAGCCTTGGCCACGGCGAGGCTGACACCCAGGATCGCGTTCGCGCCCAGGCGGCCCTTGTTGGGAGTGCCGTCCAGTTCGATCATCATCATGTCGATGGCGCGCTGCTCGGTCGCGTCCTCGCCGATCAGGGCCTCGGACAGCTCGCCGTTGACCGAGGCCACGGCCTCCAGCACGCCTTTGCCCAGATAGCGCGACTTGTCGCCGTCGCGCTTTTCGACCGCCTCATGCGCGCCGGTCGAGGCCCCCGAAGGAACGGCGGCGCGGCCCATCGTGCCGTCTTCGAGCGTCACATCGACCTCGACGGTCGGGTTGCCGCGGCTGTCGAGGATTTCGCGCGCGAAGATGTCGATGATGGCGGTCATGGGATATCCTTCCGCCCCAAGGGCGTGACGCGGATGCTGTTGGTGGTGCCAGGCACGCCGAACGGAAAGCCGCAGACCACGACGATGCTGTCCCGCTCGTCGCCGATGCCCAGGCGCCGGACCGCCTCTTCGGCCATGATCGGAACCGTGTCATGATCCGTCACTTCCCTGTCGATCAGCGAACGGATGCCCCAGACCAGCGACATGCGGCGTGCGACCGCAGGATCGGCGGTCAGCAGCACCGTCGGGCGGGGCGCCCGATACGAGGCGATGCGCCGCCCCGAGGCCCCCGTGGAAGAAAAGGCGACGATGGCCGACGTGTCGAGCGAGCCGGCCAGATCGACGGCCGCTTCGGCGATGGCGCGGTTCGCGGTATCGGCGCGCGGTGCCGTCGCGGTCAGCGAGGCGGCATAGAAGGGATGCGCCTCGGTCCGACGGATGATGCGGTCCATCATGGCCACCGCCTCGGCCGGGAACTGGCCCGAGGCGGTTTCCGCCGACAGCATCACGGCGTCGGCCCCGTCATAGACCGCGGTGGCGACGTCCGACGCCTCGGCACGGGTCGGCGTCGGCGTGGTGATCATCGACTCCAGCATCTGCGTGGCGACGATCACCGGCCGATCGAGCTGGCGGCAGAGGCGGATGATCTCCTTCTGCCGGCCCGGCACGTCCTCGGGCGGGATTTCCACGCCCAAGTCGCCGCGTGCGATCATGATCGCGTCGGCCTCCGCGACGATTTCGGCCAAGCTGTCCAGGGCCGAGGGCTTCTCGATCTTGGCGACCAGCCCGGCGCGGCCCTGGATCAGGGACTTGGCTAAGGCCAGATCCTCGGGCCGCTGGACAAAGGACAGTGCGACCCAATCAACGCCGAGCGACAGGCCGAATTCCAGATCGGCGCGGTCCTTTTCGGTCAGCGCCGGCAGGTCCACCACCGTGTCGGGCAGGTTCACGCCCTTGCGGTCGAGAAGGCGGCCGCCGGCAACCACCCGCGCGGTAATGGTCTTGGCATCATGCGTCATCGCCTCTAGCCGGATCCGGCCGTCGTCGATCAGCAGTTGGTGGCCGGGGCGGATGGCCGCGAAGATTTCCGGGTGCGGCAGGGGAATGTCGCCCGTGCCAAGGGTCAGGGTCAGGGTCTCACCCGGCGCGACCTCGCGCGGGCCACCCGGCAACTGGCCGATGCGGATCTTGGGTCCCTGCAGGTCCTGCAGGATGCCGATGGGTTGGCCGAACTCGGCCTCCAGTGCGCGGATGGCCGCATAGGACTGCCGGTGATCGTCGTGGCTGCCATGGCTGAAGTTCAACCGGAAGGTGTCGGCGCCTGCCAGAAACAGGCGGCGCAACATCTCGGGGCTGCGGCTCGCCGGCCCGACAGTCGCCAGGATCTTGGCGCGGCGCGGGCGCAGCGCGGAAGGTGATTGGCTGTTCATGTGATATAGACCGCCCTGAAGTCGTTGACATTGGTCAGGGTCGGGCCGGTCTTGACCAGATCGCCGATCCTGTCGAACAGGCTGTAGCTGTCATGCGCGGCCAGCACGGCGCGAGGGTCCAGCCCGGCGGCGCGGGCGCGGGCCAGGGTATTGGGGGCGATGATCGCGCCCGCCGCGTCCTCGGTGCCGTCGATGCCGTCCGTGTCGCCCGACAATGCGTGGATGCCCTCGTGCCCATCCAGCGCCACCGCGAGCGACAGCAGGAATTCCGTGTTCCGCCCGCCCCGGCCCGGCTTGGCGGGGCCGATGGTGACGGTGGTTTCGCCCCCGGACAGCAGCACCGCCGGACCTTTGACAGGTGCGCCATGCACTGCGGCGCTGCGGGCGATGCCGGCCATCACCAGGCCGGCGCCAGCGGCCTCGCCCTCGATCGCATCGCCCAGGATCAACGGCGTTATCCCCTCGGCCCTTGCCAGCTGCGCCGCCGCTTCGAGCGCCATCAGCGGGGTCGAGATCAGCCGATAATCCGCGTCGAACCACGGCAGCGGCTCGGGCGTCTGCATGAGAAGGCGCCGCGCTGCTTCGGGCAGGTCGGGGCCAAGCATACGGACGGCATTGGACAGATCCGCCCCCGCATCCGGGTCATGGACCGTCGGCCCCGAGGCAATCGCCAGCGGATCGTCGCCCGGCACGTCGGAAATCGCCAAGGTCACCACCCGCGCCGGCGCCGCGGCCAGGGCCAGCCGCCCGCCCTTGACCGCGGACAGCCGCCGCCGCACCCGGTTCATCACCCCGATCGGCGCGCCCGAGGCCAGCAGCAGCCGGTTGACCCGGATCTTGTCCTCCAGCGTCAGCCCCGGCGCCGGCGCCGTCATCAGCGCCGAGCCGCCGCCCGAGATCAGCACCAGCACCAGGTCGTCGGGACCAAGGCCCCGGGCCGCCTGGAGGATGCGCTGCGCCGCCTCGGCCCCGGCCTGATCGGGGACTGGATGCGCGGCCTCGATCACCTCAATCCGCCGCGTCGGCACCGCATGGCCGTAGCGGGTGACCACCAGACCCGACAGATCGACGCCGGGCCAGGCCTGCTCGACCGCGCGGGCCATGGCGGCGGCGGACTTGCCCGCCCCCACCACGACGACCCGCCCGCGCGGCAGGTCCGGCAGATGGCGCGCAACCGTTGTCGCCGGATCGGCGCTGTCCACCGCCGCGCGGAACAGGCGCAGCAGAAGGTCGTGGGGGTCGCGCGCCATCACCTCACCTCAGATGTTTGCGCCGCGGATCGCGTCGCAGACCGCGTCGGTAACCTGCTGCGTCGTCGCCGTGCCGCCCACGTCCGGGGTCATGACGCCATCGGCGCAGACCTGCTCGACCGCGGTCATCAGGCGCTTGGCGGCATCCGCCTCGCCGAGGTGCTCCAGCATCTGCGCGGCGGTCCAGAAGGTCGCCACCGGGTTGGCGATGCCCTTGCCGGTGATGTCGAAAGCCGAGCCGTGGATCGGCTCGAACATCGACGGGAAGCGGCGCTCCGGGTCGATGTTGCCGGTCGGTGCCACGCCCAAGGATCCCGCCAAGGCGCCCGCGAGGTCGGACAGGATGTCGGCATGCAGGTTGGTGGCGACGATCGTGTCCAGGCTCTGCGGGTTCTTGACCATGCGCACGGTCATGGCGTCGACCAGCATCTTGTCCCAGGTCACGTCGGGGAACTCCTTCGACACCTCGGCCGCAATCTCGTCCCACATCACCATGCCGAAGCGCTGCGCATTCGACTTGGTGACCACGGTCAGCAGCTTGCGCGGACGCGACTGCGCCAGCCTGAAGGCGAAGCGCATGATCCGGGTGACGCCGACGCGGGTGAAGATGGCGACCTCGGTCCCTACCTCCTCGGGCAGGCCCTTGTGGGCGCGCCCGCCGTGGCCGGAATATTCCCCTTCCGAGTTCTCGCGCACGATCACCCAGTCGAGGTCGCCCGAGCCGACATCCGCCAGCGGCGACTGGATGCCGGGCAGGATCTTGGTGGGCCGGACGTTGGCATACTGGTCGAAGCCCTGGCAAATCGGCAGGCGCAGGCCCCACAGGGTGATGTGGTCCGGCACATCCGGGGCACCCACCGCGCCGAAGAAGATGGCGTCGAAGTCCTTCAGCTGCGCCGGCCCGTCCTCGGGCATCATGACGCCGTTCTTCTTGTAGTAGTCCGAGCCCCAGTCGAACTGGGTCACGTCGAGCCGGAAGCTGCCGTCGCGCCTGGACAGCGCCTCGAGGGCCTGCAATCCGGCGGCGATGACTTCCGGGCCGATGCCGTCTGCGGGAATGGCGGCGATGCGGTAGGTGCGGGTTTCCGTGGTCATGTCCGAGGTTCTCTGTGCGATGGTCATGGGTCAGGCCTTCTGGATGGAGTTGGTTGAGGGGGAGGGCACGCCCTTGCGCGCCGTGCCCGCAATGATCAGGGTGACGGCGGCCGACAGGATGAGCAGGCCGCCGACGAAGTAGAGACCCCATTCGAAGCTGCCCGTGGACTGCTTGATCAGGCCGATGACATAGGGGCCGACGAAGCCGCCGAGGTTGCCTAGCGAGTTGATCGTGGCGATGCCGGTCGCAGCAGCCGAGCCGGACAGGAAGATGGTCGGCATCGACCATAGCGGCGGCTTGGCGGCGCTGACGCCCGCGTTCACCACCACCAGCGCCAGCACCACGGCGACCAGGGAAACAGCGAAGCCGGCAAGGAAGAGCCCGATCCCGGCAGCCGTGCAGGCCAGGGTCACGTGCCAGGTCCGTTCGCCTGTCCGGTCCGAATGGCGCGACCACAGATACATGGCGGCAACGGCGAAGATCGGCGGGATCGCATTGACCAACCCGGTCTGGACCGAGGTCAGCCCAAGGCCGTGCAACATTTGCGGCGCCCAGATACCCAGCGTGTAAAGCCCGGCCGACGTCCCGAAATACACCAGTGAAAGAGCAAGGACGCGCGGATCGGTCAGGCCCTTCAGGATCGAATGGCTGGCGCCGGCGCTTTCCTTGGCCGCGCGCTCGGCATTCATGGTGCTCGACAGCCATTCGCGCTCGTCGTCGGCCAGCCATCTGGCCTTCTCCGGGCGATCGGTCAGGTAAAACAGAACCACCACGCCCAGAACCAGTGCCGGGATGGCCTCGAGCATGAACATCCACTGCCAGCCGTGCCAGCCCATCAGCCCATCCATTTCCAGCAGCGCCCCGGAGATCGGAGAGCCGAGTGCGACCGAGATCGGCGCGGCAGCCATGAACAGGGCCGTCACCTGCGCCCGATTCTTGGCCGGGAACCAATAGCTGAGGTAAAGGATAATGCCTGGGAAGAACCCGGCCTCAGCGGCGCCCAGCAGGAAGCGCAGGATGTAGAAGCTGGTCGGTCCCTGAACAAAGGCCATCGCCCCCGAGATCAGCCCCCAAGTCAGCATGACCCGCGCGATCCAGATCCGTGCGCCGAACTTCTCCAGCGCCAGGTTCGAGGGCACTTCGAACAGGAAGTAGCCGATGAAGAACAGGCCGGCCCCGAAGCCGAAGATTGCAGGCGAGAGGCCCACGTCCTCGTTCATGTGGATGGCCGCAAAGCCCACATTCACGCGATCCAGGAACGCGATGAAGTAGAGCAGCATGATGAAGGGAATGATGCGCCATGAGATCTTTCTCATGACGCGCTTCTCGAGCGCATCGCTCATGTGATTCTCCCGGATGCGGAAAGCGCTCTCCCCAGCGCTTGTGTAAAACTACCAGAGCGGCCGGACTTCCCTCAATCACTCAAGGACTGTATAGTAAAACGATATAATCTGGTGTCGTCATGGATCTGAGGCAGTTGCGTTGCGCTCTTGCGGTTGCCGATGTGATGCATTTTGGTCGGGCCGCCGCCCGGCTGGAGATGATGCCCGCCGCCCTGGGGCGTGCCGTGCAGCAGCTCGAGGACAGCCTGGGCGTGCAGATCTTCGAGCGCACGACGCGATCGGTGGTGATCACCCCTGAAGGATTGCGGCTTCTGAAGGAAGCGCGCGTTCTGCTGGAACAGGCGGACGCCGCCGAGGCCCGCTGGCGCAAGCTGGGCCGGAAGGGTGGTCAGGTGCTTCGGCTCGGTGCTATTGATACGGCCGCCAGTGTGGTGGTGCCTCGGCTCTTGCAGGCCGTTCATGCCGTGCATCCCGACCTGCGCATCCAGCTGGTCGAGGAACGGTCCATCAAGCTGATCCCCCGGCTTCTGGCCGGCAATCTGGACCTTGCCCTTGTCAGGCCGGGTCTGAAGCCCTTCCACCGGCGCTTGCGCGGGCACCTGCTGCTGCACGAAAGCCCGGTCGTGGTCCTGCCGCCCGGTCATTCCCTGGCCGGTCAGGAAAGCGTCAAGGTTCAGGAGTTGGCGGACACGCCGCTGATCGTCCCCGATCGGCGGTCGCGTCCGCACAGCCACGCCATGGTTCTGGCACTGTTCGAACAGGAAGGCATCGAGCCGCGCATCATCCAAAATGCTGATGAAAAGCAGACCATGCTGAATATGGTGGCGGCGGGCATCGGCGCTGCGATCGTGCCGCGGTGGTGGTCAGGACTGGTGCCACGTAGCGCACATGTCTGTGCTCTGGAGATCGGCCCGGACAATGCCCGCGCCAGGCTGCCGCTTCATGTCGTCTGGCCGCGCGACGTGCGCGATCCATCCCGCGATGCCGTGGTTGACGTCTTGCTCTCGATCACCGACGAGCTTTCGGCTTTGGCGTGATGACAGCAAGAGGTGCTATAGTCGAGTGGACTGACGAGAGCACAGCATTCCCTACCTAAACTGCAACTCATCTCAACTGCAGCTTCTTTCGAGTTAGCCATTTCGAGATCTTGGTCTTGAATGCTGCAATGCAGCATTATGCCCCCGGGAGGCGGTGGGCTTCAGGAGTAAATGTCGCTGCACTTGCGACGGACTCTGTCGCGCCATGTGCTGTTTACGTGTCGTGAAAGGATTCATGGCGTCGGCTGAACTGGTTCACATGCTTGAATTCTCGCAGAGCCGAATGTCCGCCTAAGACCTCCGTGGAGGCGTCCTTCTGCACCGGCGTCCGACCGTTCCAGGGAGAACCACTTTTCAGAGCGTCGAACACACAACAGAGCGGACCCGCTCGTTGGATGCCGTTCCAATATCGCGGGAGATCCATCCCACAAACAGTCAAATTCATGCGAACTTGGCCATCTCTTCAACCGCCTTCTGGTGGCATGCGTCGATATGGGCTGCGAGATCAGCTACCATCACGAATTTCTTGCCCTTCTGACCATCTGTGGCGCGGAAGTAGGTCAGGCCGATCTTGCGCTGGTTCATCTTATTGACCAGCGTTTCCGTGTCGACGGCGAGATAACTGGCCACGGTCTCGATCGAGAGCATAGGGTTCCCGGCGAAATGGGCGAGCAGGCAGTCGAAGGTCGTCGGTTTCATGTCGTTCCTCATTAAAATTATGAGGAGCAGATTGGTTCATCAGCAACTGCCCAAAAGAAATTCTGGTCTTTCGTATCACTATAGTTAACGCACGCCCTTCAGGCGCAGACTGGCTGCGCCTGACGGTGTTGGCAATAGACGATGTCACGCACAGATCCCGTGAATGACGCGGTCGAGCCAGCACCAATTGGCGAACTTGTTACCCTTGTTCCTGACGTGGGCGTAGCGTGCCAGACAGCCACCGGGTTCATGACCCGAAATCTGACGCACGAAGTAGTCGGTCTCGCCCATCTCGAAGAGCCAGCTGATACCTTCATGTCGGAGGTCATGAAAGCGCAAGTCAACGATCGGGATAATGTCCCGCTGACGACGAAACGCAGTGCCCACAGACCTGGGATTGAAAGGAAAGATGAATGCACCCTCGCGCGGCATCGATCGTATAATCCGCATGGCCTCGTCAGGCAGAGTAACTGTGACATTGTTGCCCTTCTTTTTTCTCGGGTGTTTCATGTCCCTGACCAAGATCTTGCTCTCGACTTCGTTCAAATCGCACCACCGCAGCCTACAAATTTCGCCAAGGCGACGGGTCGAAAAAATCGCAAAGACAATAAGCTTTGCGAGTGGCAGCTTCTGCCGCTTGTTAGCTTCGGCGGCACTTAGGATTTTGTCGAGTTCGTCGAGGGTCGGGCGCCGGTCCCGCTTCGAGGAGCGTGCGATGATGTGTTCTTCCCACAGGATGTCCATGCCGTCTTCGACGACTTGGGGCGGAATGTGGGCTCCACGCTTGCGGGCCCTTTTCAGAGTCGTGCTGAGCAACGACATGTAGCCCGCAACCGTTTGCGGCTCACGGTCTTCCGAGACCATGAGTTCCGCGAAATCGACCAAATCCGCCACAGTCAGATCCGAGCAGCGCTTAGATATCCACAGAGGGTGCTTGCTCAGATAGCGCAGGTACTGCTTAGCGCTGCGCTCGATCTTCTTATCTTTGTCCAGGCGCGCATGAATGATGTCTGCAACGGTCGGCGCAGCTTGTTCCGTTTCCGGTGCGGGAAAGCCGTTCAGCTCAATTTCGGCTGTTGTCCGCTTGCGCCACGCGCGGGCGAGCGTAAGCGTGCTGAAGGTACGGCAAAGGCTGTGCTGCTTTCCGTGGACGCGCCCGCGGATCTGCACACGGTAGGATGTTGTTCCGTCGGAATTCTGGATGACTGTGGTGTTCGGCTCCTTCTTCTTTGTGGCCTTCATAGTTGCATCCCTTGCCTTCCCTACAGTTGCTGGACTCGTGGTCGCGGGTGTCATTTCAAGGGCGGGGCCGGGAAGCTTTGCGGCTTGGTCGCGCGTGATGCGTGCCAACAGGTCGTGGGTTCCATTCGATGGCGAGTGAGGGTAGGTCATTCTGTGTATCCTGACTGAGTACGGATCGGAGATCGGTCGAAGACGGCCCGCCCGGAAAAAAATTTTCTGGCGGGGCTTGGTCAGGAGACAGAGGAGGGTCACGGGCACGGAACGGCGTGCTGCGCTTGGTCGTGCTACGCCGTAGCACGCAAGAGTCGGAAACCTCGGGGAACCGTCGGAAAACCCCGAAAATCCCCGCAAGCACGCTACATGGCAGACAGGAGCCAGTGTTGGAAAGAAGCAACGAAAACAACGCGAAAGCAGCGTCGCGTTTGTCGGTTGCACCGATGATGGACTGGACCGACCGGGCATGCCGGGGCTTCCACCGCCTGCTCAGCCGCCGGGCGCTGCTTTACACCGAAATGGTGACGGCACCCGCGATCATCCACGGCGACCGGGCGCGGCTGCTGGACTATGACGCGGCCGAGCATCCCGTGGCGCTGCAACTGGGCGGGTCCGACCCCGCCGAGCTGCGCGAGGCGACCCGGATCGCCGCCGACTGGGGCTATGACGAGATCAACCTGAACGTTGGCTGCCCCAGCGACCGGGTGCAGTCGGGCTGCTTCGGTGCCGTGCTGATGAAGACTCCGGCCCTGGTGGCGGACTGCGTGGCTGCCATGCAGGAGGCCAGCCCAGTGGAGGTTACGGTGAAATGCCGCATCGGGGTGGACGAGCATGCGCCCGCCGAGGTGCTGCCCGCCTTCCTGGATACCATCGCCGCGGCTGGGGTCCGGCGCGTCACCATCCACGCGCGGAAGGCCTGGCTGCAGGGCCTCAGTCCGCGTGAGAACCGCGAGATTCCTCCGCTGGACTATCCGCTGGTCCATGCGATGAAGGCGGCTTTCCCGCAGCTGCACCTGTCCATCAACGGCGGCATCGGCTCGGCCGAGGCGGCAAGCAAACACCTTGAGGTCATGGACGGCGTGATGATCGGCCGCGCGGCCTATCACGAGCCCTGGGCCATCCTCGGCGCGGCCGACCGGCTGTGGGGCGATGAGCCGCGCTTCGCAGAGCCGGCCGAGGCTGCGCTTGCAATGCGCGAGGTAATAGCGCGGCATCTCGAAACCGGTGGGCGGATGCACCAGATCACGCGGCACATGCTGGGGCTGTTCCACGGTCGCCCCGGCGCCCGGATGTGGAAGCGGATCCTGTCCGAGCGAGGCTCGGCGGGCACGCTGGACGACTACGACGCGGCGCTGGCGGCGGTCGGCGCACAGGAATTCGCCTGAAAACGGACGCTTCGGAAATCCGCCTCGCCCTGTGATCCGTGCAAGACAGGGCATGCTGACCCGAGATGCTTCCTGCTGGGCAGCCTCGCCGCTGATCGCCTCGGCTCGGACGGATTTTGGCGATCCTCATGAACGAGCCGCTGCACACCGGGAGAGGCGCTGCCTCACGCCTTTTCGGCCACCTTGGCCGCGTCCCACAGCGCGTCCATTTCTTCCAGCGTAGATTCCTCGGGGCGGCGACCCTGGGCGGCGAGGGCCGCCTCGATGGACTGGAAGCGGCGGGTGAACTTGGCGTTGGCGCCGCGCAGGGCTTCCTCAGGGTCGATCTTCAGGTGTCGGGCGAGGTTCGCCATCACGAAGAGCAGGTCGCCGAACTCCTCGGCCAGATGCGCCGGGTCGGCGCTGCCCTTCGCGGCAACCAGTTCGGCCGTTTCCTCGCGGATCTTGTGCAGGACCTGTTCGGTCGCGGGCCAGTCGAAGCCTACGCGCGCTGCGCGGTTCTGCAGCTTGATCGCGCGGGTCAGCGCGGGCAGCCCCAGCGCCACGCCGTCCAGCGTCCCACGTTCCGCCTTGGCGGCGCGTTCCTTCGCCTTGATCGCCTCCCAGTCGCGGACCTGCTGCTCGGCTGACTTGTCGCGGGATTCGTCGCCGAAGATATGCGGATGGCGCGCGATCAGCTTGTCCGAGATCGCGCGGGCCACGTCGGCAAAGTCGAACATGCCCTGTTCCGTTGCCATCTGCGCGTGGAAGACCACCTGCAGCAGCAGGTCGCCCAGCTCTCCCGGCAGCTCGTCCCAGGCCTGCCGGGTGATGGCGTCGGCGACCTCGTGCGCTTCCTCGATGGTGTAGGGCGCGATCGAGGCGAAGTCCTGCTCGATGTCCCAGGGACAGCCGGTCTGCGGGTCGCGCAGCGCGGCCATGATGTCGATCAGGCGGCGGGTTTCGGCGGTTGCGTCGGACATGGGCGGCGTTCCTTGGAAGGGCAGGGCCTCACGAAGACACGAGCGGCGGGGCAGAGTCCACCTCTGGCCCCCGCGTTCGTGACCTGAACGCGCATGGGGGACGGCGGCTGTTTCTGGACAAGGGCCCTGGCTGCGACTAGGTTCCGCGCCAATCCGCCGCCGGGGCCCTGGTCCTGGCGTTCCCTGACCCTGCGACAAGGATCGCCCATGTTCGTCACCCCTGCCTACGCCCAGGCCGCGGCTCCTGCCGCTGGCGGAGCCGCCGCGTTCGCCCAGTTCGTCCCGCTGATCCTGGTCTTTGTGATCATGTATTTCCTGATCATGCGCCCCCAGCAGAAGAAGATGCGCCTGCACCGCGAGATGATCGCGGCCCTGAAGAAGGGCGACAACGTCATCACCCAGGGCGGCATCATCGGCAAGGTCGTCGGCGTCCGTGACGAGGAGATCGAGGTCGAGATTGCCCAGGGCGTCCGCATCCGCGTCGTTCGCGCCACCATCACGCAGGTGGTCAACCGCGCCGCGCCCGTCGCCGCGAACAGCTGAAGCCGCAGAGCCGCCATGCTGCAGATCCCGACCTGGAAACGCGTCCTCATCCTCGGCATCGTCCTGGTGGGGCTGCTTTATGCGATGCCGAACCTGTTCTATCAGCGGGTGGAAACGCATAACGACGCGATCACCGCGGCCGAGCGGGCCGGGTTCGAGACGCCCGAGCAGGCTGCCGCCCGCTCTCTGTGGCCGGACTGGCTGCCGTCTTCGCTGGTCAACCTGGGGCTGGATCTGCGCGGCGGCGCCCATCTTCTGGGCGAGGTCAATGTCGAGGAGGTCTATGCCTCGCGCATGACCGGCCTCTGGCCGGAACTGCGCGACGCGCTGGCGGCCGAGCGCGACGTGCTGGGCGCCGTTCGCCGCGTGCCCGGCCCGCCCGACCAGCTGCATGTCGAGATCGGCAATCCCGACCAGATGGCACGCGCGGTGGAAATCGCCCGCGGTCTTGCCGCGCCGGTCGTGTCGCTGTCCGGGGCGGGTGCCTCCAGCCTCGACATCACGGCGCAGGGCGCGACCATGATCGTGCAGCTGTCCCAGGCCGAGCGCGCCGCGACCGACGACCGCACCATCCAGCAGTCGCTGGAAATCGTGCGCCGCCGCGTGGACGAGGTCGGCACCCGCGAGCCCACGATCCAGCGCCAGGGCAAGGACCGCATCCTGATCCAGGTGCCCGGCATCGGTTCGGCCGAGGAACTGAAGGAACTGATCGGCACCACCGCCAAGCTGACCTTCAACCCGGTGGTCGGGCGCGGCACCGACCCGAACGTGCAGGCGGGCCTGGGCAACATCGTCGTGCCGTCGATGGATGAGCCGGGCGTGTACTATACGCTTGCCGAGGCGCCCGTGGTCACCGGCGAGGACCTGACCGACGCCCGGCCCAGCTTCGACCAGAACGGCCAACCGGCTGTGGACTTCCGCTTCGGCCCCCAGGGCGCGCGCCGCTTCGGGGCCTATACCTCGGCCAACATCGGCCAGCCCTTCGCCATCGTGCTGGACAACCAGGTGATTTCGGCTCCCGTGATCCGGCAGGCGATCACCACCGGCTCGGGGCAGATCTCGGGCGCGATGACGGTGGAGGAATCGACCCAGCTTGCGGTCCTGCTGCGTGCGGGTGCGCTGCCGGCGGAAATGACCTTCCTGGAAGAGCGGACCATCGGTCCGGAACTGGGGCAGGACTCGATCGACGCGGGCACCAAGGCCGCGACCATCGCAACCGTGCTGGTTGTGGGCTACATAGTGGCCAGCTACGGGCTGTTCGGCGTCTTCGCCTCGGTCGCGGTCATCATCAACGTCATCCTGATCCTGGCGATCATGGGGGCGATGGGGGCCACGCTGACGCTGCCGGGCATCGCGGGGATCGTGCTGACCGTCGGCACCGCAGTCGATGCCAACGTCATCATCTACGAACGCATCCGCGAGGAACTGCGGGCCGGAAAGAAGGTGGTCAAGGCCATCGACGACGGCTTCAACGAGGCGATGAGCGCCATCATCGACGCCAACGTCACCACCTTCATCGCCGCGCTGGTGATGTTCTTCCTGGGCTCGGGCCCGGTGAAGGGCTTCGCCGTGACGCTGGTCATCGGCATCGCCACCTCGGTCTTCACCGCGATCTACCTGACGCGCCTGATGATCGTGTTCTGGCTGGAACGCCGCCGTCCCGCGGCCCTGGTCCTCTAAGGGGAAACCTTCATGGCATTCCGTCTGAAACTCGTCCCCGACAACACGAAGATCGACTTCTTCCGCTGGCAGTGGCTGACCACCGGCATCTCCGCTCTCGCGATGGTGGCCTCGGTCATCATCGTCCTGACCATGGGGCTGAACTTCGGCATCGACTTCAAGGGCGGCACGACCATCCGCGCGGAAAGCCCGACCGAGTTCTCGGTGTCGGAATACCGCGACGCGCTGGCCGGGCTGGACCTGGGCGACGTGTCCATCACCGAGGTCTTCGACCCCTCCTTCGGCCCCGACCGCCATGTGGCGCAGATCCGCATCGGCACCACGAACGAGACCGGCTCGGTCACGCCCGAGGAGCTGAACCGGATCGAGGCGGCCCTGCGCGAGGTCGATCCCGGCGTCACCTTCGCGGCCGTGGAATCCGTCGGCCCCAAGGTCTCGGACGAGCTGATCAAGACCGCCTTTTACGCGGTGGGTGCGGCGACCATCGGCATCCTGTTCTACATCTGGCTGCGCTTTGAATGGCAGTTCGCCGTGGGCGCGGTGACGGCGCTGGTCCATGACGTGCTGGTGACCGTCGGCATCTTCTCGCTGTTCCAGTTGCGCTTCGACCTGACCACCATCGCCGCGCTGCTGACGATCCTGGGCTATTCGGTCAACGACACGGTGGTCGTCTTCGACCGGCTGCGCGAGAACCTTATCAAGTTCAAGACCATGCCGCTGATCGACGTCATGAACCTGACGGTGAACGAGACACTGTCGCGCACCGTGATGACCGCCATGACCACGGCCCTAGCCCTGGGGGCGCTGCTGATCTGGGGCGGGGACGTGATCCGGGGCTTCGTCTTCGCGATGTTCCTGGGCGTGTTCATCGGCGCCTATTCGACCGTGTATCTTGCGAAAAGCGTCGTGCTGTGGCTGGGCGTGCGCCGCGACTGGGGCAAGCCCGAGAAGACCGCCCGGGCCGAGCGGGACGAACTGTCGGGCACGCCCTTCCAGGATACGCCCTGATGGCCATGCGCGAAAGCGACTATCCCGGGGGCGTTCCGGTGGACGGCTACGGGCCGGGCTTCTTCCGCGTGGAAGGGCAGGTCCATCGTGGGGCGCTGATCGTCACCTCCGACGGCGCCCGGACCTGGTCGGGGCTTGAGGATGCGGCGCCCCTGGTGGCGCTGGGGGGCAGGATCGACGTGCTGTTCCTGGGCATGGGCGCCGACATCGCCCATCCGCCTGCCGCGCTGGTCGCCCTGCTGGAAGACGCGGGGCTGATGGTCGAGCCGATGTCCACCCCCAGCGCCGCGCGCAGCTACAACATCACGCTGTCCGAGGGGCGGCGGGTCGCCTGCGCCCTGCTTCCCGTCTGAGGTCCGGCATGGGCGTGCTCGTCCGGGCGCATGACCTCGCCGTGTCGCGTGGCGGCCGGCGCGCCGTCGAGGGCGTCGGCTTCACCCTTTCCGCGGGCGAGGCGCTGATCCTGCGCGGACCCAACGGCATTGGCAAGACGACCCTTCTGCGCACGGTGGCGGGGCTTCAGCCCCCGGTCGGGGGCCGCATTGAGGCAGACCCCGACGCCATCGCCTATGCCGCCCATGCGGACGGGCTGAAGGGCGCGCTGAGCGTGGCCGAGAACCTGCGATTCTGGCGCGATGTCTTCGGCGGCCCGCCCGTCGAGCCCGCGCTTGAAGCCATGAACCTGACCCAACTGGCCGAACGGCCCGCCGCGATGCTGTCGGCGGGGCAGAAACGCCGCTTGGGGCTTGCGCGCCTTCTGGTCACGGGCCGCCCGGTCTGGGTGCTGGACGAGCCCACGGTGTCGCTGGACGCAGGCTCGGTCGCGCTGTTTGCGGATGCCGTGCGCGCCCATCTGGCGGCGCAGGGCGCGGCGCTGATCGCCACCCACATCGACCTCGGCCTGCCCGAAGCGCGGGTGCTGGACCTCGGCGCGCATCGGGCAATCGCCACGGCCCCCTCGCGCGCGCCTGCGAGCTTCGACGAGGCCTTCGGATGAGAAGCCTTTCCCACGTGGAACTGCCCGGACAGGAGCACCCATGCTCGCGCTGCTGATCCGCGACCTGAGGCTTGCCACGCGGGCCGGGGGCGGCTTCGGGCTGGGCCTCGCCTTCTTCCTGATCGTCTGCACGCTGGTTCCCTTCGGCGTAGGCCCCGAGGGCGGGACGCTGGCCCTGATCGCCCCCGGCATCCTGTGGGTCGGCGCGCTGCTGGCCTGCCTGCTGTCGCTGGACCGCATTTTCGCGCTGGATTGGGAAGACGGCAGCCTCGACTTGCTGGCCACCGCCCCCGTGCCGATGGAGGGTGCGGTGCTGGTCAAGGCGGCGGCCCACTGGATCACCACGGGCCTGCCACTGGTGGTGGCGGCGCCCGTCTTCGGCATCCTGCTGCATCTGCCCTCGGGCGCGCAGGGATGGCTGGTCGCGGCGCTGCTGCTGGGGACGCCCGCGCTGTCGATGCTGGGCGCTTTCGGGGCTGCCCTGACGGTGGGCCTGCGGCGGGGCGGGCTGCTGATGTCGCTGCTGGTCCTGCCGCTCTACGTGCCCACCCTGATCTTCGGGGCCGAGGCGGTGCGACGCGGGGCCGCAGGGGGCGACGGGACGACGCCCTTGGTGCTTCTGGCCGGGATCACCCTTGCCACGCTGGCCGCAATCCCCTTTGCCGCCGCGGGCGCGCTGAGGGTCAACCTGCGGTGAGGGGGCTTCACGCGGCCCCCCCGCGCGGCTAGAGGAAGCAGCATGTCGATCTGGGAATACGCCAACCCCGTCAAGTTCATGCGCACCTCGGGCGCAGTGCTGCCGTGGTTGATAGGCGCCACGGCGATCTGCCTGCCGGTGGGACTGGTCTGGGGCTGGACGGTGCCCGAGGACTACAAGCAGGGCGCGACCGTCAAGATCATGTTCCTGCACGTGCCCTCGGCGATGATGGCGATCAACATCTGGGTCATGATGCTGGTAGCCTCGCTGATCTGGCTGATCCGCCGCCACCATGTCAGTGCCTTGGCCGCCCGCGCCGCGGCGCCCATCGGAGCGGTGATGACGGTCATGGCTCTGGTCACGGGCGCCGTCTGGGGTCAGCCGACCTGGGGAACCTGGTGGGAATGGGACCCCCGGCTGACCTCGTTCCTGATCCTTCTGCTGTTCTACCTGGGCTACATGGCCCTGTGGTCCGCGATCGAGAACCCGGACAACGCGGCCGACCTGACGGGGGTCATGTGCCTGGTGGGCTCCGTCTTCGCCTTCCTGTCGCGCTATGCGGCGCATTTCTGGAACCAGGGGCTGCACCAGGGATCGACCATCAGCGTCGCGCCGGGGGACCGGATCAGCTCGGTCTACAGCTATCCGCTGTACACCTGCATGCTGGGGTTCTTCCTGCTGTTCGTGACGCTGCTGCTGATCCGCACCCGGACCGAGATCCGCCGCCGCCGCACCGCGGCCCTGCTGGCAAGGGAGATGCGCGCATGATCGCTGAACTCGGCCGCCACGCGGCTCCCGTCCTGGCCGCCTGGAGCATCTCGGGCGTCCTGCTCGTCGGGTTGATCGCCCAGACACTGGTTGCTGCCTCGCGCGCCCGGCGTGCGCTGGAGAAGGTGGAACGCCGTGGCTAGGATCTCTCCGCTTGTTGCCATTCCGCCGCTGGCCTTCGCAGGGCTGGCCGCCATGTTCCTGTGGGGCATGGGGCGCGAGGACCCGACTGCGCTGCCCTCGGCCCTGGTCGGGCGGCAGGCGCCCGCGGTGCCCGCAACGACGCTGCCCGGCAAGCGCCAGCTGACCGACGCCGACCTGCGTGGCGGAGAGGTGACGCTGGTCAACTTCTGGGCCAGCTGGTGCCCGCCCTGCCGGGCCGAGCATCCGACGCTGGAAGCCCTGACGGCCGAGGGCATCAACGTCGTCGGCATCGATCTCAAGGACCCCGAGCCCGCCGCGCTGCGCTTTTTGGCCGAGCATGGCGATCCTTTCGCCGCGCTGGCGACCGACCCGCAGGGCCGCACGGCGATCGAATGGGGCGTGACCGCCCCGCCAGAGACCTTCATCCTGGACGGAGAGGGCAACATCCTTCACCGCCATGCTGGTCCGCTGATCCGCGAGGATTACACCAACCGATTCCGTCCCGAGCTGGACAAGGCGCTGGCTGCCGAGCGGTGAGGGCAGGGCGGCTTTCGCCGCCCCAGGCCCGGATCACCAGATGAAGTCGTCCACTCCCAGGCTGGCGAGCGAGGTCCACTCGATCTTCAGCGAGGCCGTGCCATCGTTGAAGAAGACATGACCGCCCGATTGGGTCAGGTGCTCGCGCACGTCGGCGAAGGTGTCGAGGCCCGCGAAGCTGCGCAGGTCGATCTGGTCGTCGTCGCTGCTGTCATTGAAGTTGCGGATCGTGTCCCGCCCGCCGTTGAAGATGAAGCGGTCATCGCCCTCACCCCCGCGCAGCAGGTCATTGCCGGCGCCGCCGTCCAGAGTGTCGTTGCCTTCGCCCGCCGCCAGGTCGTCATTGCCTGCGCCGCCGAGGATCAGGTCGTTGCCTTCGCCGCCGATGACGATGTCGTTGCCGGCGCCCGCGTTCAGCGTGTCGTTCCCCTCGCCGCCGAAGACCCGGTCGCCGCCCGCACCCGAGAAGACGTTGTCGTTCCCTTCGCCTGCGTTGATTGAATCCGAGCCGCTGCCCGCACGGATCGTGTCATTTCCATCATCGGCGTTGATGCGGTTGTTGCCTTCACCACCGTCGATGAAGTCGTTGCCGTCATCGTCGGTGATCAGGTCGTTGCCTGCGCCGCCCCACAGGCTGTCATTGCCGTCGTCGCCGATGAGCCGGTCATCCCCGGCCTCGCCCCAAAGGCGGTCATCGCCATCGCCCCCGACGAGGGTATCGTTGCCGGCCCGTCCCCAAAGACGGTCGTCGCCCCCGCGCCCGCGGATGAGGTCACCCAAGGTCGTGCCGACAAGACTGTTGTCGTCGTCGTTGCCATTGATGGTCGCCATGTCGCGTCTCCTTCTCTGATCCGGTTTGGGTCAGAAAGGGTAGGCGCAGGCCCGTGTGACGCCCGCATGACAAATCCGGGATCATCTGCGGCCCGGCGGGAAACCGCCCGTCAGGTGCCGCATTGGGCCTGTTCTTCCTCCTTGCTCAGAAAGACCTGCGGCTCGGGGCGTTCGCTGCTGGCATAGGCGACCGCGAATTCGCGACTGTTGTGCATCCAGCCGAAGCGGCCGTCGGGGGTCAGGACGATGCCCCCGGCCTCGCCGCCGATGTCGGCCACGTGGCGGACGGCAAGCTCCAGCGCGGCGTCCGGCTTTATCTGCCCAAGTGCGTGCATGACCCGCGCCGCCAGCATCTTGCGCGCGATATGTTCGCCATCGCCGGAGAAGGCCACCGCGCCGACGCTGTTGTCGGCATAATAGCCGCAGCCCGGCATGGCCGAGTCGCCCATGCGGCCGACCGGAGTGCCCTCAAGCCCGCCGGTCGAGGTCGCCGCGACCAGCAGCCCGTTCCGGTCCAGCGCGACACAGCCGACGGTGTCGTGGGCTCCGGCCTTTTCACGTTTCTGCCCGCTTGTCGCCTTGAGGGCGACGGGATCGCAAAGCTCCAGTCCCTTTTCTGCGGCGAAGTCCCGCGCGCCCGGACCCGCGATCAGGATGGTCTCCTCTTCCAGCATGGCGCGGGCCACGCTGACGGGATTGCGGACGCCCTGAACGACGCCCACGGCGCCGACGTTGAAGGACTGACCTTCCATCACGGCCGCGCACATCTCGACCTCGCCCGCACGGTTCGGAATGCTGCCATAGCCACAGTTGAAGATCGGGTCATCCTCGAGCACCCGCAGGGCGGCCTCGGCCGCATCAACGGCCGAGGCCCCACGTTCCAGAACTGCCTGCCCGGCAGCAAGCGCCCGCAGGCAGCCCGAGCGGTTGGCCTCGGCTTCCTCCGGCTCGATCTCCTTGGCGCCGCCGTGCAGAATGATCGCCCACATGGGATGCTCCTGATGGAAGTCTTCCTGTTCGTACCGGCGCGTGAGGCGATCCTGCGAGGCACCGGTCCCGGATGCGCCGGACCAGTCCGGATCGACCCGCGGTTACGGGTCGTCCTCCGAAAAGGCCTGCGGACGGCGCCCGGCGATGTCGAAGCGGTCGCCTGCGCCCAGGACATGCAGCGTCACGTCGAAAAGCGACAGCACCCGGTCGGGTTCGGCATCGGCGATGTTCGAGTGGGTGATGCGATGCCCGTCCACGACGGTCACCCCGCCGCTGCCGATCACGCGGAAACTGTCGCCCTCGACCACGATGGCGGTGTCCTCGTCGATGCCGATCCCCAGCGTGCGCGGGTTCTGCGACACCGCACCGAGCAGACGCCCGATCCGGCCGCGTTCCGCGAAATGCTGGTCGATGACCACGTCCTTGACCAGCCCCAGCCCCGCCGCCATCCGCAGGTCGCCGATGCGGTGGGATTCCGCCCCTGCGCCCCGCACCAGCATCGTGTCGCTCATGACCGAGGCGCCTGCCGAGGTGCCCGCGATCACCGCGCCCTGACGGTGCAGCTCATAGATGCGCCGTTCCAGCGGCGTGTCGCCGATCTGGCTGGTGATACGCAGCTGGTCGCCCCCGGTGAAATAGACCCCGGCGGCGCCGTCCAGCAGCGCCAGCTTGGCGCTGTCATGGGCTTCCTCGCGGTTCTCGACATAAAGTTCGACCAGTTCGGTGACGCCCAACTTCTCGAAGGCGGGTCGATAGGCCTCGTAATAGCCCTCGGGCTCAGACGAGGCCACGGTCGCAAGAACCAGACGGCCCCCGCGCACGCGCCGCGCGACTTCCCTCAGGATGACGCTGTCCTCGTCCTTGCGCTCATGCCCGCCGATGACGATCAGTGCGCCCGCCGTCACGGTTGAACCTTGCGCAGCAGACCGTTGGCCCCGATCTCGGCCCCCTCGGGCTCGGGAAAGGGGGGCAGGGCCCAGCCCGCGCCCATCCGGGGGCGGAGCAGATCGGGGTCGGTGCCCGCAGGGGCGATCAGTTCGACCTCCCCGTCAAGCGTTGGCAGGCGCAGCACCGGCTCGACCTTGGGGCGCCTGGGTTCCGGCTGCCAGTCAAGCACCTGCCGCCACATCTGCTCGACCTCGGTCGGGGTCAGGACCACCAGATCGCCGGGACGGGCGAGCCTCAGGCAGGTGTCGGCCGCCTCTTCCTCGTCCAGCACGCAATGCATCCGCTCGGCCGGGAAGCCTGCGGCCCGCGCGCCCTCGGCCAGAAGGCCCACGATCTCGCCCTGACCGCGGCCGCGCCGGGCCGGGTCCTCACGGAAGACGATCTCGTCGAACAGGCCGGCCGCGATGCGGCCCATCAGGTGCATGTCCTCGTCGCGCCGGTCGCCGGGGATGCTGACCATGCCGATGGCGCGGGGATGGCGCGCCCTCAGCCCCGCGACCACCCTGCCGAGCGCCGCCAGCCCCGCCGGGTTGTGGGCATAGTCGAGGATCACCCGGAAGCCGTGCGCGTCATGGATGTTCAGCCGCCCCGGCGATTGCTCGTAAGAGGTGGTGAAGCTGGACAGGGCGCGGGCCACTGCCTCGGGCTCCACACCCTGGGCAATGGCCATGGCGGCAGCGGCCATGGCGTTCTGGACGTTGAACTCGGCCAGGCCGTCCAGCGTGGCCGGGATCTCCCCCACCCGCATCAGGCGGCGGGTTTCGCCATGCCGGTGCAGGACAAGCATCCCGCCCTCACGGACCACCGCCATATCGCCCTGAGCCACATGCTCGCGCAGGAAGCCCGGCATCTCCTCCCCGCCCTTGAGCGAGAAGAAGACGATCCGCCCGCCCGCATGGCGGCGCATGGCTACAGTCAGGGGATCGTCGGCATTCAGGATGCTCGCGCCCGAACGGTGGACGGACTCGGTGACGATTGACTTGACCCGGGCCAGGTCCTCGATGCTGTCTATGCCCTTCAGGCCGATGTGGTCCTCCTGCACGTTCAGGACGGCGCCCACGTCGCACCAGTCGAAGCCGAGTCCTTCACGCAGCATCCCGCCGCGGGCAGTTTCCAGAACCGCCACCTCGACAGTGGGGTCGCGCAGCACCTTGCGCGCGCTCTGAGGGCCAGAGGCGTCCACCTCGGCGATCAGGTGGTCGCCCACCTGGATGCCGGAGGTGGTCGTGAAGCCAACGGTCTTGCCCAATGAGCGATAGATATGCGCCAGCATCCGCACGGTGGTCGACTTCCCGTTGGTGCCGGTGACGGCCAGAACCGGAATGCGGCCATTGCTACCGTCCGGGAACAGCCGGTCGATCACAGGGCGGGCCACGTTGCGGGGCTGACCCTCGGACGGCTCCAGATGCATGCGGAAGCCGGGGCTCGCGTTCACCTCGATCACGCCGCCGCCGGTCTCGCGGGCCGAGCGGGTGATGTCGGGCAGGGTCATGTCGATCCCGGCCACGTCGAGCCCGATCACCTGCGCGGCACGAGCGGCCAGCCAGGCGTTCTCGGGATGGATCTCAAGCGTGCGATCGATGGCGGTGCCGCCGGTGGAAAGGTTCGCGGTGCCGCGCAGAAAGACCTGCTCGCCTGCCCGGGGCACGCTGTCCGGGGTCAGCCCGGCCAGTTCCAGCCGCGCGCGGACATGGTCGTCGATGACGATCTTCGTCATCACCTTCACATGCCCCTCGCCCCGGCGCAGGTCGCGGTTCTCGGCCTCGACCAGTTGCGCGATGGTGGACCGGCCGTCGCCGGTCACATGGGCAGGTACGCGCTCGGCCACGGCGCAGACCTCGCCGCCGACGACCAGCACGCGATAATCGCGGCCCCGGAACTGCTGTTCGACGATGACACGGCGGCTGTGGCTGCGGGCTTCCTCGAAGGCGGCCTCCAGCTTCTCGGCGCTGTCGATGTCCAGCGTCACGCCCCGCCCGTGGTTGCCGTCGAGCGGCTTCACCACCACGGGCCAGCCGAGGTTCCCTGCGGCCGCCAGCGCGTCGGTAACCGAGCGCACCACGGCGCCCTGCGGCACCGGCACGCCCGCGTCGTCCAGAAGCGCCTTGGTCAGGCTCTTGTCCGAGGCAGCTTCGACGGCCAGCGAAGAGCTTTCGCCCGTCACGCTGGCGCGGATGCGCTTTTGCGCGGCGCCGTACCCAAGCTGGACGAAGCTGTTGGCGTCAAGCCGCATCACCGGAATGTCGCGCCGCCGCGCCTCGTCCACCAGTGCGCGGGTGGTGGGACCGAAGCCCACGCGGCCGATCAGCCGGGAAAGGTCCTGGATCGCGGCCTCGACATCCACGCTGCCGTCGGCGCTGCGGGGGGCGGGAGTGTCGTCAAGCCGCGACAGGCCGGTGATGCCGCGCAGGTTCGCAGGCAGCAGTCCGTCCACGATTTCCAGCGCGAAGCGCCCGGCCATGCGGCCCGCTTCCTCGTAACCAAAGGCGAACATGACGTTGTAGACGCCGCGCTGCCCCCGGACCGAGCGGGTCTTGCCGCGCGTGACCGGCGTTCCCGCCTTCGATTGCAGTTCCAGCGCAACATGCTCGGCCACATGGCCCAGCCAGGTGCCGTCGCGCAGCCGGCGCAGGAAGCCGCCCGGCTCGCCGAAGCAGCAGCCATGTTCGTGAAGGCCCGGAAGCGCCTGCATCAGCCGGTCAGTGAAGCCCTGCAGTCGGTTCGTGGGCCAGTCTTCAAGCGCGCCGAGGTCCATTTCGATCCGCACCATCGGCGTGGCACTGTAGAGATGGGGGCCTCGATAAACTCCGGTCCCGCGAACCTGCATGGGAGTGGCGGAAACTGAACACATGATGTTCTCCATTGTATGGCCCGCAGGCAGGGACCATGAGCAACCGGAAGTTGCGGCGAGTGATGTCTGCCGGATCAATCTCGGACAGGGGTCCTCGGCTCCGGGTGCGGAACATCCTGTAAGCTTAAAGAATGTAAGCAGGAATTCTGCTTGGCCAAGCAGAGAGGCTGGTAGATGAACCGGCTTGGTTCCCGCTTGTCAGCAGGACCGCATGAGACACTCTGCCGGATAGAGCGCCCTTGTTCCGCGAGCAGCAGGTTTCGTCCTGACTTGCGCGAATGGCGTTCCGATGGTTGCACGCAAGGGCAAACCAACTTTTTTTAGTCGGGTCCTTTCCCGGCCGATGTGCGTTGAGGCGCGAGGATGACGTTCGTCGGTCTTTCCTCGCACCCGCCACACAAAGGATTCGACAGATGTTTCTTCGCGTCGACAAGTTGCAGGTCGAACTGCCCGCGCCCGCGCGGCAGGATCCGAACGCCGGTGCCGCACTCCAGGAATTGCTGGGCGGCAAGTACGGCGAGATGTCCACCTTGGGCAACTACCTGTTCCAGAGCTTCAACTTCCGCTCCAAGAACAAGCTGCGGCCGTTCTATGAACTGGTAGCGGCGATCACTGCCGAGGAACTGGGGCACGTCGAACTGGTCTCGAACGGCGTCGCCATGCTGAACAACGGCCCCGATGTGCCGGGCGCCGACGAAGGTGACGGGGGCGACATCTCGAATGCGCCGTTCGAGATGATGAAGGACATCCGTTCGGCCGCGTCCTTCTATAGCCATGCGGGCGGGTCGGTCCCGGTCAACTCGAACTCCATGTCCTGGAACGTGGACATGGTCACGACGACCGGCAACGTGATCATCGACCTGCTGCACAACTTCCACCTGGAATGCGGCGCGCGCCTGCACAAGCTTCGGGTCTATGAATCGCTGACCCAGGACAACGTGACCGGGCGCGAGATCTGCGGCTATCTGCTGGTGCGGGGCGGCGTGCATGCCCATGCCTATGGCCTGGCGCTCAAGCGCCTGACGGGCGTGGACATCCACCAGATGCTGCCGACGCCGAACATTCCGACCGACAAGGTGCCCGAGGCGCGCAAGTATCTGCAGGCGGGGTCGCACCGCCGCATCTACACCTTCTCGCCCGGCGACTACCAGGCGCTGGCGGGGGTCTGGAGCGGCGAGGCGCTGCCGACCGATCCGCCCGGACCGCTGGAAGTGATCGAGGGGATGCCGGAAGGCGGCAAGATCCACCAGCTTGTGGGCGTGCCCTCGGCCTTTACCCCGGATTATGCGCCCGAGGAAATGTTCGAGATTGCCGAGAAGCTGACCAAGGCGGCCATGCAGGGCGGCGGCTCGCTGTAAGGCAACCCGGTGGCCGACATCGGTCGGCCACCGTTTCCTCCCTCAGGCGGCTTTCGCAGCCTTTGCGGCCTTGCGCCGGGCCACGCGGGCGCGGATCGCCTCGACATCCGTGATCGGGGTCGCGGCGAAAAGCTGGCGCGTATAGGGGTGCTTCGGGTCCGCGAAGACTTCCTCGCGCGTGCCCTGTTCCACAGCCACGCCCTCGCTGATGACCATCACGTCGTCGGCGATGTAGCGCACCACCGACAGGTCATGGCTGACAAAGACATATGTCAGCCCGAACTCGTCCTGCAGGTCCGCGAGCAGATTCAGCACCTGCGCCTGCACCGACAGGTCCAGCGCCGACACCGGCTCGTCCAGCACCAGAAGCGAGGGGTTCAGCATCAGCGCCCGCGCGATGGCGATCCGCTGCCGCTGGCCGCCCGAGAACATGTGCGGATAGCGGTTGAAGTGTTCCGGCCCCAGGCCGACCTTGACCAGCATCGCCTCGGCCCGCGCGCGGCGCTCGTCTGCGGGCACGTCGGTGTTGATGACCAGCGGCTCCATCAACACGTTGCCGATTTTCTGGCGCGGGTTGAGGCTGCCATAAGGGTTCTGGAACACCATCTGGACCTTGGACCGCATCGCCGGACCCGGACGGGTCTTCGAGATGTCCACGCGTTGCCCGTCGATCAGCAGTTCGCCACCCGAGGGCGCGTCGATCAGGGCGATGATGCGCGCCAGCGTCGACTTGCCAGAGCCGGATTCGCCCACGATTGCGAGGGTCTTGCCTTTCTCGACCTTGAAGTCGATGCCCTTCAGAGCCCGCACGGTCTTGGCGCCGCCGAACAGTCCTCCGGGAACATGGTAATCCTGGACCAGCTTGCGGCCTTCCAGCACCACGGCGCTCATCGGGCGGCCTCGGCCGCGAAGAAGTCGGACACGGTCAGAAGCCGGTCGCCGGTCGCGTTTTCCGGCAGGGCCGACAGCAGCGCCTTTGTATAGGGGTTCTGCGGGGATTCGAAGATCGACAGCACGTCGGCGTCCTCCATCTTCCGGCCCTTGTATTGCACGACGACGCGGTCGGCGGTCTCGGCCACCACGCCCATGTCATGGGTGATGAGGATCAGCGCCATGCCGTAATCCTCCTGCAGGTCCATCAGCAGGTCGAGGATCTGCTTCTGGATCGTCACGTCCAGCGCGGTCGTCGGCTCGTCCGCGATCAGCAGGCGGGGCTTGGACGCAATGGCGATGGCGATCATCACCCGCTGACACTGGCCGCCGGAAAGCTGATGGGGATAGGACTTGAGCTTCTCCTCGGGCGAGGGGATGCCGACGGCGCGGAACAGGTCCAGCGCGCGGGCGCGGGCCTCGCGGCGGCCAAGCCCGAGGTTCAGGCGCAGAACCTCCTCGATCTGGAAGCCGACGGTGAAGGCCGGGTTCAGCGAGGCGATGGGCTCTTGGAAGATCATGGTGATCTCGCGCCCGATTAGGCGGCGCCGCTCAGCCTCGGACATTGCCAGCAGGTCGCGGCCGTCATAGGTCATCTCGTCGGCGGTAACGGTGGCGGTGTCGGGCAGCAGGCCCATCACCGCCAGCATCGACACCGACTTGCCGGACCCGGATTCGCCCACGATGGCCAGCACCTCGCCCCGGTCCACGCGGATGTCCACGCCATCGACGGCGGTGAAGCTGCCGGTGGCGGTGGCGAAGCGGACGGTGAGGTTGCGGATGTTCAGGATCGCCATGCGTCAGCTCCGCTTGAGTTTCGGGTCGAGCGCGTCGCGCAGCCCGTCGCCCATCAGGTTGATCGCCAGCACCGCGATCAGGATCGCAAGGCCGGGGAAGGTGGCGACCCACCAGGCGCGGGAAATGAACTCGCGCGCCTCGGCCAGCATGGTGCCCCATTCGGGCGCGGGCGGCTGCGCGCCCATGCCGAGGAAGCCCAGCGCGGCGGCGTCCAGCACGGCCGACGAGAAGGACAGCGTCGCCTGCACGATCAGGGGCGCCACGCAGTTGGGCAGGATCGTCAGGAACATGAGCCGCAGGTTGCCGGCGCCGGCCACGCGGGCCGCGCTGACATATTCGCGCTGCTTCTCGGCCATGACAGCGGCGCGGGTCAGACGCGCGAAATGAGGCTGGTAGACGATGGCGATGGCGATCATCGCGTTGGTCAGGCCGGGGCCAAGGACCGCCACCAGCACCAGCGCCAGCAGCAGGGATGGAAAGGCCAGGATCACGTCCATGATGCGCATGATCAGCGCATCCAGCCAGCCGCCGAAGAAGCCGGCGATCAGCCCGATGATGACGCCCCCCAGCAGCGCGATCGAGACGACCACGATGCCGATGAACAGCGAATACTGCGATCCCGCGATCAGCCGCGACAGAATATCCCTGCCCACGGGGTCAGTGCCCAACAGGAACTCGGCGCGGCCGCCATCCAGCCAGGCCGGTGGCAGCAGCAGCGCGTCGCGATACTGCAGCGTCGGGCTGTGGGGGGCGAGCCAGTCGGCGAAGATCGCCGTGAAGACCATCAGCAGGAAGATGCCGAGGCCCACGACCGCGCCCTTGTTGCGGCTGAAGTAGAACCAGAACTCGCTGAGTTGACGCCGGCGGATGGCGGCGTCCGAAAGCTTGACGGATACGTCGCTCATCTGTGGCGGATCCTCGGGTTGATGAGGCCATAGGTGAGATCGACCAGCAGGTTCACGACCATCACCACGCCCGCGATCAGCAGCAGGCCGGATTGCACGGCCGGGTAATCACGGCGCGAGATGGAATCGATCATCCACTTGCCGATGCCCGGCCAGGAAAAGATCGTCTCGGTCAGGATCGCGCCGGCCAGCAGCACGCCGATCTGAAGGCCGATGGTGGTCACGACCGGGATCAGGGCGTTGCGCAGCGCGTGGACGCCGATCACGCGGCGGCGGGGCATCCCCTTGGCGCGGGCGGTGCGGACGTAATCCTCGGACATGACCTCGAGCATGGCCGACCGGGTCTGGCGCGCGATCACGGCAAGCGGGATCGTGGCCAGCACGATCGAGGGCAGGATCAGGTGCTGCACCGCCGAGGCGAAGGCGCCGTCCTGGCCCGAGATCAGGCTGTCTATCAGCATGAATCCGGTGACGTTCGGGAAGAAATACATCAGCGAGATCCGCCCCGACACTGGCGTCCAGCCGAGATAGCCCGAGAAGAAGATGATGAGCAGCAGGCCCCACCAGAAGATCGGCATCGAGAAGCCGACCAGCGCCCCGGTCATCGACAGCTGGTCGAACCAGCTTCCGCGCTTGATCGCGGCGATGACGCCGATAGGGACGCCCAGCAGGACGGCGATGAGGATGGCGACCAGCCCAAGCTCGACCGTCGCCGGGAACAGCGACAGGAACTCGGCCAGCACCGGCTTCTTCGTGACCAGCGAGGTGCCCATGTCACCATGCAGCAGCCGGCCGAGGAAGTCAAAATACTGAAGCACCAGCGGCTTGTCGTAACCCAGTTGCGCGCTGAGTTCGGCGTGCCTTTCCGGGGTGACGCCACGCTCGCCCGCCATCAGCAGCACCGGGTCGCCCGCAAGGAAGCGCGGGAAACTGAATGCGATGATGGTGATGCCGATGAAGGTCGGGACGAGGTAGAGCAGTCGTGAGAGGATGAAACGGATCATTCGCCTCTTTCCTGTGGGATGCGCGGAGGTCCGGCCCCGCGCATCCGGTTGGTACCCGGCGGGGCCGGATTATTCCGCGATGTCCACGGTCTCGAAAGTATAGTCGCCAAGCGGGCTCATGACGAAGCCGGTGACGTTCTGGCGCATCGGCACGTACTGGGTCGAATGCGCGATGGTGAACCAGGGCGCCTGTTCCTTGAAGATCACCTGCGCCTGCTCATAAAGCTTGGTCCGCTCGGCTTGGTCCGAGGTCACTTTCGCCTGCTGCAGCAGGTTGGAAAATTCCTCGTTGCACCAGAAGGCACGGTTCGCACCGCCCTCGGTAGCCGAGGCGCAGCTGAGCAGGACCGAAAGGAAGTTGTCCGGGTCGCCGTTGTCGCCGGTCCAGCCCAGGATGACCGCGCCTGCGCGGCCCGGGTCCATCGACTTGGACAGGTATTCGCCCCATTCATAGGACACGATATTGGCCTGCACGCCGGCCTTGGACAGGTCTTCCTGCATCAGTTCGGCCGTGCGGCGCGCGTTCGGCATGTAGGGCCGCTGCACGGGCATCGCCCAGATTTCCATTTGCAGGTTCTCGACGCCCGCTTCGGCCAGAGCGGCCTTGGCGGCTTCCGGATCGTAGGGGTCGTCCTGGATCGCGTCGTTATAGGACCACATGGTCGGCGGGATCGGGTTCTTCGCCGGCTCGGCCGCGCCCTGGAACACCGCGTCCACGATGGCCTGCTTGTTGATGGCCATGTTCAGCGCCTTGCGGACCTTCGGGTTGTCGAAGGGCGCGACGGTGGTGTTGTAGGCGAGGTAGCCCACGTTCAGGCCGGCCTGCTCGTCCAGCTTGAGGTTCGTGTCGGCCTTGATCGCCTCGATGTCGGCCGGGGCAGGGTAGGGCATCAGGTGGCATTCGCCGGCCTTCAGCTTCTGCAGGCGCACGGCGGCGTCCGGGGTGATCGCAAAGACCAGGTCGTCGATCAGCGGCGCGGTGCCCCAGTAGTCGGGGTTCTTCTGGAAGCGGATCACCGCGTCCTTCTGGTAGGCCACGAACTTGAAGGGGCCGGTGCCGATGGGGGCGTTGTTCAGGTCTTCCTTGGTGCCCGCCGCTTCCAGCGCGTCGGCGTATTCCTTGGACAGGATCGACATGAAGGGCATGGCGACGTTGGCCAGGAACGGCGCCTCGGGCTGATTCAGCGTGACCTTGACGGTCAGGTCATCGACCTTCTCGACGGACTTCACCAGCTTGGGCATGTCCATCGAGTTGTAATATTCGTAGCTCAGCCCCGGGATGTACTGGTTCCACGGGTGGTTGGCATCGGCCTGACGCTCGAACGAGAAGACGACGTCATCGGCGTTCATGTCGCGCGTGGGGGTGAACTTGTCGTTCGAGTGCCACTTGACGCCCGGGCGCAGCTTGAAGGTGTAGACGGTGCCGTCCTCGGACACTTCCCAGCTTTCCGCCAGGCCCGGCTCGACCTCGGTGGTGCCCTTCTTGAACTCGGTCAGGCGGTTGTAGACCGGATGCGCCGAGGCGTCGAAGGTGCTGCCCGCGGTATAGGGCGCGGGGTCGAACCCTTCGGGCGAGGCTTCGGAACAGTAGATGAAGGTCTTGGCCATGACCGGCGTCGCGGCGGCCGACAGGGCGATCGCCGACGCGGCGATCAGCCCGCGGGAGAGAAGCGTCATCGAAGGGTCCTTTCACTCACTGTTGAGAGTCGTTCTTCCCCGATCACGCCCTGCGCGCCGGAGGCTGTTCCGTTCTATAGAGGAAGTCGCGGCAGATATTCCACTGTGCAGTGAAGCGTTCGTAACGTCAGGCCACGTTCGCGTCAGGACCGAAAGGCCGTTCGATATCATAGGCCGGCGGGCAGAACCAGCGGGGTCCGTCCCCGGTCATGAAAACGATATCCTCAAGCCGGATGCCGCATTCGCCGTAAAGGCAAAGCATCGGCTCGATCGAGAAGCACATGCCAGGAGCCAGAGGGGTCCGGTTGCCCTTCACGATGAAGGGGTCCTCGTGAATGTCGAGACCGAGCCCGTGCCCCGTGCGATGCGGCAGGCCGGGCACCGCATAGCCCGGCCCGAAGCCCGCTTGGGTCAGGTGATCCCGCGCTGCCTGATCCACCGATTCGCAAGGCGCGCCGATCCGGGCGGCCGCGAAAGCAGCTGCATGGGCGGCCCGCTCATGTTCCCAAAGCTCGCGCTGGCGGGGGGTAGGGGTGCCGAAGACATAGGTGCGGGTGATGTCGGAGGGATAGCCGTGCAGCCGCGCGCCCATGTCCACCAGCACCATGTCGCCAGGCTGCAATTGCTGCGGACAGGGAACGCCATGGGGGTAGGCCGTGGCCTCGCCGAACTGCACCGCCGCAAACAGGGGCGACAGCCCTTGCGCGCGATGGGCCGCGTCGATGAAGGCGCAGACCTCGGTGGTCGAGACGCCCGCACGCAGTCCCTGCCACACGGCGCGTTGCACCTGCCAGCTGGCAGCCATGGTGGCCTGCATGATGGCGATCTCGGCGGGCGACTTGATCTGCCGCATGGCCGAGATCAGCCCCTTGGCCGGGACCACTCGCCCCTCCATCGCCGCAGAGATGGGGGCCGCGAACAGGAACGGCGTGGTGTCGTCCAGCGCAAGTGTCGCGCCCTCGCCACAGCGGGTGCCGACGGCGGCGGCGATCAGGGCATAAGGATCTTCGTCTTCTTCCCAGCAGGCGATCTCGCCGGGCTGGCGCAGAAGGCTGCGCAGCTTCGGCTCCTCGAAGGTCGGGCTGACGTGCAGCGGCTCGCCTTCGGCAAAGATAAGGGCGCCATGGATGCGCTCGGACCGGCCCAGGGCGTGGCCCAGGAAGTAGACCAGCGAGGTCGAGGCATCCAGCCAGACCGCGCCCACGGCCTCGCGGCGCATGGACTGCTGAAGCGCAGCCCGGCGCGCCGCGAACTCGGCGTCCGTGATCGCAGGGACCGAGACAGGCTGAAAGCCACGCAGCGCTTGATCAAAGTCGGTATCAACAGTCATTACAGGCCCGCAGTGGATTCGCTGGCGCGTTCTGACCCCGGAATCGGGCGAACGGCAAGCCACCGGCCATGCCTGATCCGCGCGCCCGCAACACCACGCCCCTTCTTCTTCGAAAAGATATCCTGGGGGAGCCGGCTGCCCGCAGCCGGCGGGGGCGAAGCCCCCCTGTGACCGTGCAACCCGCGGCACCTCAGCCCGGCAGGGTCAGCGTCGCCTTCAGCCCCCCCAAGACCGAGCGGCCAAGATCAAGCCTGCCGCCATAAAGTCCCGCAAGGTCCGCGACGATGGCCAGCCCCAGACCCGCCCCAGACGGTCCCATCTCGTCCAGCCGTCCGCCACGGCTGAGCGCAAGGGCATGGTCCGCATCCGCCATGCCGGGGCCGTCGTCCTGGATTCCGACGACCAGCCTGCCGTCGTGCCGAGCCGCCGAAACCTCGATCCGGGAGGCCGCGTATTTGGTGGCGTTTTCCAGAAGGTTGCCCAGCATCTCCTCGAGATCCTGACGTTCGCCGGCAAAGCGCGCGTCGGGCGCGCCGCGGAACGTGATCGCCACCGCCCGGCTGTCCGCCATTCGGCGCAGGACCAGCAGCAGATCGTCGATGACCGCAGCGACAGGCGTGCTTTGTCCCAGCAGCCGGGGCGTGCCCGCGCTACGCGCGCGGCGCAGGTGCCAGGTGATCTGGCGGTCCATGCGGTCCACCAGCACGCGGCCGGGGTGATCAGGGGACAGGGTGTTCGCCAAGGCCGACAAGGGTGTGCGCAGCGAATGGGCAAGATTGCCAAGGTGCTCGCGTGATCGCGCAATGACCAGACGGTTCGCATCCAGCAGGGCGTTCAGTTCGGCCGCCATGGGGCGCAGTTCGGCGACCGTGGGCAGGGGCAGGCGCTCGGCCTGTCCTGCCCGGATTGCCCGGATGTCACGCCCCATCCGGTCCAGCGTCCGCAAGCCCCAGCCGACCTGCGCAAGGCTTGCCGCGGCAAGGCCCGCCCCCAGCACGATCAGGGACAGGGCGAGCGGCTGGCGGACACGGAACAGGGAGACGTCGATCTCGGACCTGGGGACCGTCACGACCACGGCCAGCGCTTCCTCTGCGCCGGGCAGGGTGAAGACGCGGCGCATGACGCGGAGGGGCTCGCCCTCGGGCCCGGTTCCTGCGCCGCCGCTGTAGCTGCCCGGTGGGGCGGCAAGCCTCAGGTCCAGCAGCGATCCCGACCGCGCGAGCAGAGCGCCAGCCCCGGTTTCGAGCTGCCATCCGTAAAGCGACAGGGGCTGCGACAGGCGCGGGTCCGTGGGCGGGCGGACAAGGGCAGGGCGGCCGTCCACCCCCACCTCGGTTCCGGCAATGACGGTCTCGGCAATGGCGGCGGCCTCGGCGTCGAAACGCTCGGTCACGAAGCGGTCCAGCACGCCGCCGATGATCCACCATGCCCCCAGCAATGCCAGCGTCAGCCACAGGGCGGCGGCGGCGAGCAGCCGCGCGCGGATGGAATCGAGGCGCGAGCGGATCATGCGGATCGCCGCAGGACGTAACCTTCGCCGCGCCGTGTCTCGATCAGCCCGTCGCCGATCTTCCGGCGCAGGCGGCCGATCACGACCTCGATCGACTTGAAGTCGCGGTCGCTGCCCGCGTCGTAAAGATGCTCGCTCAACTCGGTGCGGCTGACGATGCGGTCGGGATGGTGCATGAGATAGCCGAGGATGCGCGTCTCGAAGGGCGTGAGCTTCAGCGCCACGCCGTCACGGGTGATGACCCCAAGCTGCGTGTCATAGGCCAACGGACCCGCCGTCAGCACCACGCGGGCATGGCCCGCGGCCCGGCGCACCAGGGTCTGGGCCCGCAGGACGACCTCGTCCAGCCGAAAGGGTTTCACCGCATAATCATCGGCACCGGCCCGAAAGCCCGCCACCTTGTCGGACCAGTCGCCGCGCGCGGTCAGGATCAGGACCGGCATCGTCACGCCCTGCGCACGCCAGCGGGTCAGCACCTCGATCCCTGGCAGGCCCGGCAGGCCGAGGTCCAGAACGGCCACGTCATAGGGCTCGGTCGCGCCCGCGAATTCGGCATCGCGGCCGTCGTGGAAGACGTCGGGGACGAAGCCGCCCTCGGCCATGGCCTGCGCAAGCTGGGAGGCCAGCGTCGGGTCGTCCTCCACGATGAGACAGCGCATGTCAGTCGTCCTTTTCGTTCGTGCGCGCCGCGCCCAGGTCCGCGCCCCGCACCTCGAGAAAGCGGCCGGTCATGGCATCCATGCGGATGTCCACCACATCACGGCTGCGCGTCAGGATGCGGATGCGGTAGACAAGCGGGCTGCCGCCTCCTCGTTGCGGAACAAGGGCAATGTCCAGCACCTTGCCATCGAAGCGCCGCATCGCCCGCCGAACCGCTTGGTGCATCGGCATCACGTCCTTGATCGGTCCGGCAAAGCGTTCCTCGTCCTGCGGACCGAGGTCGAGACCGCGCGGCATCGGCGCGGTCCCTGTTGGCGGATGCGCATGGTACGGTCCCGGCCCATGGCGCGAGACCGCCAGCCCGGCCAGCACCAGGACCAGCGCGGCGACAAGAGCTGCCATCAGGAAACGCGGACGCATGCTGCAGGTTATAGCGGGAAAACCCAACCGGACCCAAACAGCCTGTTGGCGTCCGGTTCGGGCTTCGCAGGCTAGGTTCGATTCGATCGAAGGGCCATGGCCTTTCGACAGGACACAAACGAAAGGACTCGTCATGCTTCGCACACTCCACAGTTCTGCCGCCATGCTGGCGGCAATCGCCGCGCTGACCTCGCCGCTGGCGGCGCAAACGGCCACGGCCCCGCAGGACGCCCCCGCTGCGCCGGCCGCCTCGGCGCCGGCGGCCCCTGCAACGGCGCTGCCGTCCGCGCTGACTGAACTGGGCATCTCGGACGCCCGCATCCAGAAGGGCCGGCGCGGCGGCCAACGGGCCGAAGGCACGCTGCCCGGTGGGCAGGTCTTCCGCGCGATGCTGGACGAACAGTCGCAACTGCGGATGATCGGCGTCGAGGGCGACGGCGCGCTGCCCGCCGACATTGTCTCACGCCTTGTGCCCGAGGCGGTGCGCGGCAACGCGATCTTCGCCGAATTTGCACAGTTGCGCGGGATCGGTCGCGGGGACGAGGGCGTGATGCTGTTCGGCGCCGATGCGCAGGGCGAGGATATCCGCGCAGGCTTCTCGGCGGACGGCACGCTGCAGCGCTTCGGGCGCGGCGACATGGACCGCGACGGCGAGCGCCATGGCAAGCGCAGGGGCGACGGCGATCAGGGGCATCACCGGGGCGACAAGGGCAGGGACCATCCCGAGAGGGACGGCGACCGCGGCCGATCCGAAGGGGCGCGCGATAACGGCGGCCCGCGTCGGGAAGGTGCAGCGGCCCCGCTGGATGACGCCGCGATCCAGAACGTGCTGCGGGACGCGGGCTATACCCAGCCGGGCACGATCACGCGCGACGGCCCCCGGACCGAGGTCGAGGCGGTGAACCCCGAAGGCGAGCCTGTGACGGTCACGGTCAACCCCCGGGGCGTCGTGGTCCGCGAACTGGCGCGCTGATCGCGCAAGGGGACCGCGTCCGCGCGGTCCTCAGCGCCGCAGCATCGGGCCGAGGTGCGACAGATCGTAGCCCGCGCTCCGTCCGGCCGACAGGATCTCGTCGGCCGGGCGATCCCCGGCCTGACCCAGTGCCCAGGCGGTGGCCGATCGGGTACCCGACCTGCAATAGGCCAGCACCGGCCCGGGCGAGCTGTCTATGATCTCGCGGAAACGCGCGACCTGGTCGGGCCCGAGCTGGCCGGGAACGATCGGCAGGTAATGATAGGTCAGCCCGGCGCGAGTGGCGCGCTCGGCCATCACGTCGCTGCGGTGGGTCGGCTCGACCTCGGCATCTGGACGATTGGCGATCACGGTCGTGAACCCAGCCTGTGCAAGCGCGTCGAAGTCGTCCGGTTCGATCTGCGGCGTGACTGCGAGATCCGGTGTGAGATGGCGAGGGTTCATAGGATGTCCTGTCTAGGCAGTTCTGACGCGCATTGTGGTCCGTGACCCTTGCGTGTCAATCTGCCGGGCGTGCGCCGGGGCACATCTTTGAATGACATAATACAGATTATTTAGAAATTTGCTGCTGTGGACGTCCCCCTCTTGCGCAGCGCGTCACGCAGTCTTTCGGCCGACCCAGCCGCGCTCAGGCCGACGCGCGTCGCCGCAGCGGACCAACTGATGCCCTTTCGCGGATTTCGCGGTCAAGATCAGCGCCAAGATACAGGTAGTCCCAGCGATACTGCCCCGCCTGGAACAGCGCCGGCAGCTTCATGACGCGCAGGCTGCCCTGTGCGAATGTACAGATGCCGTCCTCGCGCAGTTCGGACAGCATGCGACTGGCATGGACCGGCGTCATTCCGCAGATCTCGGCAATGTCGGTCTGGGCCAGAGGCACGTCGAAGCCATCCAGGCTGCACAAGCCCCGCGCATGAAGCCGCACCAGCATCTCGCACAGGAAATTGGCGATCCGTGCCCGTCCGACAAGCCGCCCGATGCGGAAGATCCAGTAACGGCTGATCGACGCTTCGATCATCGAAATGCGCCAGAACTGCTTGTTTATTTCAATCTCTTGAAGATCAAGTGCCTGAAATCTTTCGTATGATGTTTCCTTCACCGTAGCAGCGCCGAAAGCACTTTTGATGCCCGTCCAGTGGCCCAGCAGGAAACCGAAAAGATCGACATAATCGCCCGGCAGGTTCAGGCTCAGGAATTGCCGCCTGCCCATCCGGTCCAGACGATAGATGCCCACGAGTCCGCTGGAAAGATAAAGCAGGCCCTTCCCTGTCGTCTTGCCGGATGAAATCTGCTGGCGGGGCCGAAGGGCAATGGGCGCGGACTGAATATCCGACAGAAGCCGAGCCTGAAATGGCGTGAAGACGGCAGGCCAGGCCCGCTCGATGGTCATCTCTGGCATGATCATCGTCCGACCAAGGTAACGAACAGTCCTCCTGCACATGCAACAGGGTTTCAACGCATCAGCCCTGCCCCGGTTCCGGTGACCCTGTGCCAAGGACATCGCCTCTAGTTGCGCGCGGGCGGCTCATGGTCTCGCACAAGATTGTGCATGGGAACCGTCAGTGAGATGCGCACGCCCTGTCGGTCGAGTTCTCGCCTGGCGCTTCCGTCAAGCTGGTAGCGGAACATTTCCTTCAGAACCAAGCTTCCGAAACCTTCGCGGCTCAAGCTTGCCGGGACCCCCCGTTCGATCCAATCAAGGTGCAGCATGGCCTCCCTGCCCTCGACCTCTGGCTCAACCCTCCAGGCCACCCGCAGCTCGCCCCCTTCATCCAGGCCCAGCGCACCATGTTCGATCGAGTTCGTGACGAGTTCGTGGAACAGCAGGCCCATCACTTGGGCCGCGGCGGCATTCAGGTGCACCAGGGGACCGTTCAGTGACCATGCGTTCCGGCCGTCGCTGGCGTGCTGGTCGTTCAGCTCGTCCTCGACCAGATGCGCCAGGTCGAACGAGGCAGCCGGATCGCGCATCACGGCCAGGATGATGCGCCCGATCACGTCCATGCGCCCTTCCAGGTGCCAGGCATAGCTGTCCACGGTCGTGGCGCTTTCGGCAGACCAGCGGATGATCGACCGGATCAGGGCATAGCTGTTGCCCACCTGCCACCTGATCTCGCTCAGGTTCGAGCGCGCATCATCGGCGGCGTGTGGTTCAAGATCGTTCATGTTCCTGCCTGCTGATCCGCTCAAGTGGCGCCGCGACAATCGTTGCAGGTGGACGGTCTTCCGTCCGCCCGCCTGCGACACGGGTGTCCGGCATGGAGCCAGAACCGCCGGTGGTCGCCAAGGTCGGTGTAATATCCGGATTACTCAACCGCAAATCCGCAGACGGGCAGCAAGATTCTTGTGCTACAATCCCGATTGGGGCCGCTCTTGCCCCGGCCATCGACCTGCTCGGGTCGTCACGCACAGGGACAAAGGAGAGGATCATCATGACCGCTGCCACCCCGCCTCTCGCTGCGGTGAAGGGCTGTCGTATCCTGGTTCTCGAGGACGAGTTCTTTCATGCCAAGGATCTGGCCCGTTCCTCCGTTCCACGACGCTGTCGAGGCGCTCGACCGCAATGACGTGATCGACGCCGCCGTGCTGGACATCAGCCTGCGCCCGCAATCCGCCGCCAAAGCGTGATCTGGCCGGTTTCACCCTCCGCAGCCTTCCCTGTCGTGTCCCAGCCAAGGGGATTTGCAGACCCCTGACGGGTCGGCGTCACTGCCGGGCTTTGTGGCGCCGTGGCGGATCAAGCTCCGCCACGGCGCCTATGCGCTTACATCGAGGACATCCGGTCCATCACCAGCGAGGTTTCATTGCCCTGACAGGCTGCCATCAAGGCCGCGATCTGCGGGTCGGCCGAGGCGCCGCCCGAGGCAGTCGCACCTGTCGCCCCCGCTCCGCCCGAGGCCGCTGTTCCGCCGGTGGAGGCAGTGTCCCCACCCGAGGAGCCCATGCCCCCACCGGAAGAACCCGCGCCGCTTGCGCCGCTGGACGCCCCGCCTGCGCTTGCGCTGCCCGAAGTCCCGCCAGACGCGCTGCTGCTCGAGGCCCCACCAGATGCGTTCATGCTGCTGCCGCTGCTCCCCGAGGCGCCGCCAGTGGCACCGGCTGCCCCGCTGCCGGAGGTATCCGACCCGGCGCCACTGCCTGAACCCATCGTTCCGCTGGTGTCCCCGGAACTTCCGCCGGATCCGCCGGTGGCTGCCCCGGCCGAGGATCCGGTGGTGCCGGTCGCCGAAGTCCCCGAAGAACCGGTGCCCGCGGTGCGAAGCGCACTCATGGCGGTCATCTGCTGATCGGCGCTCAGCGCCATGAAATCGGCGCAGGTCATGGTTGCTGGGTCTGGCGTCTGGGCGAATGCGCTCCCCCCGAAGCTCGCCACGATCCCTGCAATCGCAAGCTTGCGTGCAAGATGCTGCATGACTTTCCTCCTCATGTTCATCGGCCCGAAGTGCCGATGGGGAAACACCGCCTGCAGGGCCATGTTCCTCCCGGACGGATTCAAGAATGTTGGCTCATCCATCCGGGACATGTCGCCGGTCAGCCGGGCAGACCCACATATGTTGCCGCCTTCAAGATGATTGAAATCGGAACTCCGGACCCTGCTGCGCGGTAGTGCGGAAGCAGTGGCGGTGCAGCGAGGCCCCATGTCGTTCCAATCCGAAGGTTTTGATCCGCTCGGGCCGCCGCTGACGCGTACTCCTGACCCAATGGGAACTTCCCGGCTGGACGGCCCTCCTGCCATGCAGGACCTGCAGCTCTGGGGCGGATGCGAATACACGGTGAACCGCGTGGGGGACCGCTTCTTCGACCAGTCGATCCGCTCGGGCCACCACGACCGCATCGGCGATCTTGAACTTTTCGCGGATCTCGGCCTGCACGCGCTGCGCTATCCTGTCCTGTGGGAGCGCGTCTCGCCGCACCATCCCGGCCAGAACGATTTCGGGTGGAGCGACGAGCGCATGGCCGAGATCCGCAGGCTCGGCCTGCAGCCCATTGTCGGCCTCGTGCACCATGGCAGCGGGTCCGTCTATACCAGCCTGATCGCGGACAGCTTTGCTCCGGGTCTTGCGGCCCATGCCCGCGCCACGGCCGAGCGCTACCCCTGGGTGCAGGACTGGACGCCGGTCAACGAACCCCTGACCACGGCGCGCTTTTCCTGCCTTTACGGCCACTGGTATCCCCATCTGCAGGAAGAGGACGCCTGCTGGCTGGCGCTTCTGAACCAGATTGACGCCACCCGCGCCGCGATGCGAGAGATCCGGCGCGTGAACCCCGCGGCGCGGCTGGTGCAGACCGAGGATCTGGGCTTCTGCCACGCCACACCGCCTCTGACGCGCGAGGCCACCTTTGAGAACGCCCGCCGCTGGCTGACCTGGGACTTGCTCTGCGGGTCCGTGGTGCCGGGCCATCCGATGTGGGCGCGGCTGGCCGAGCGTGGTTTCGGGCCACGGCTGCGGGCGATTGCCGACGATCCCTGCCCCCCCGATGTCCTAGGCGTCAACCATTACCTGACCAGCGAACGGCTGATCGACCACCGCATCACCCGCTATCCCGGCGTCGGCCCCTCGGCCGAAAGTGGTGGCCGCTATGTCAATGTCGAGGCGGTCCGCACCGTCCCCGGTGCCCTCGTCGGTATCGAGGCTCTGCTGATGCAGGCGTGGAACCGCTATGGACGCCCCATTGCCATTACTGAATGCCACAATGGCTGTACGCGCGAGGAACAGGCGCGCTGGTTCCTGCAGGTCTGGCGGGCCGCCCAGCGTGCCCGCGCGCAGGGCGCTCGGGTCGAAGCCGTGACTGCATGGTCACTGCTCGGGGCCTATGACTGGGACCGGCTGGTGATGACAGATGCGGGCCGCTACGAATGCGGCGTCTTCGACATGCGCGCCGGCAGCCCGCGCCCGACCGTCATGGCCGCGTTGCTGCGGGCGCTGGTGCGCGGGGACCGACCGCTTCACGCCGCGATCCTGGACATGCCGGGATGGTGGGACAGTGACCGGCGGCTCTGGCCCTGCGCCAGTCCGGCGCCGCCGTCCTGCCCTGCGGCGGTTGCCGAACCGGCCTCCGACCTTGCCTGTGCGCAGATGGATGCGCGCCCGATTCTCGTCACCGGCAAAAGCGGAACGCTGGGCCGGATGTTTGCCCAGCTTTGCGACATGCGCGGCCTGCCCTTTGCGCTGACAGACCGACAGGTGCTGGCGATCCACGATGCGGATTCGGTCGCGGCCGCTCTCGACCGGTTCGAGCCCGCGGCCGTGATCAACACCGCCGGGTTGGTGGACATCGACCGCGCCGAGGCGGAACCCGAACTGTGCTTTGCGGCCAATGTCGAGGGACCCGCGAACCTCGCCCGTGCCTGCCGGGATCGAGGGATCGGCTTCGTGACCTTTTCCTCGGACCAGGTCTTCGACGGTGCCAAGGGCAGCGCCTATGTGGAAGGCGATTCGACCAGCCCGCTGAACACCTATGGCCGCAGCAAGGCCGAGGCCGAGCGCTGCGTGCTGGACATCAACCCCGAGGCGCTGGTGATCCGCACAGCGGCCTTCTTTTCGCCCCATGACGTGCACAACTTCGCCGTCCATGCGGTCGAAGCCTTGCGCGCGGGCCGCTCCTTCACCGCCACGCAGGACAACTTCGTCTCGCCGACCTATGTGCCCGACCTGGTGAACGCCACGCTGGACCTGCTGCTGGACGGGGAAAGCGGCATTCGTCACCTGGCCACCCGTGGCCGCCTGTCATGGGCCGAGTTCGCACGCAGGATCGCTATGGGCGCCGGGCTCGACCCTGAACTGGTAGATCCGGTTGAGGCCGCAAGCCTGAGCCTGCCTGCCGAACGTCCGGCCGACGCGGCCCTTGCCAGCGAGCATGGCCAGCTTCTGGCCGGGATCGACGACGCCATCGGGCGCTTCCTGCGCGACTATCCGGCCTCTGCCCGGCAGGCGTGCTGAAGGCGCTGGAAAATTGCCATGTGCTGGCCGCCAAGACCAGACCGCCCGGATTGGGCGCTACTGTCCGGGCTTCTTGTTTCGGGCAGACAGCCATAGCCCGACGACCGCATGTTCCCCACGACGACGAAAGCGGCGGCGGGTCCGCAGTCAGTCCGCTGTGTATCAGGCGCCCGTCGGCATCCCAGGCATTCGCGCCCGGGATCAGCCGAGCCGATAGTTCGGCGACTCCCGTGTGATCTGGACGTCGTGCACGTGGCTTTCCTTTAGGCCTGCGCCGGTGATGCGGACGAACTGGCAGCCGCCGCGCATCTGCTCGATGGTGGCGTTGCCCGTATAACCCATCGCGGCCCGCAACCCGCCGACCATCTGGTGCAGGACCGCCGCGACCGAGCCCTTGTAGGGCACCTGGCCCTCGATCCCCTCGGGGACCAGCTTGTCCGAAGCCGCGTCCTTCTGGAAATAGCGGTCGGCCGAGCCGCGGGCCATGGCCCCCAGTGAGCCCATGCCACGGTAGGACTTGAAGGACCGTCCTTGGTACAGGATCACCTCGCCCGGCGACTCGTCGGTGCCGGCAATGGCGCTGCCGACCATGGCGCAGGTCGCGCCCGCCGCGATGGCCTTGGCGAAATCGCCCGAATACTTGATCCCCCCGTCCGCGATCACCGGCACGTCCCCCGCGCCCGACACCGCGTCCATGATCGCCGTCAGCTGCGGCACGCCCACGCCCGCGACGATCCGCGTCGTACAGATCGAGCCCGGCCCGATCCCCACCTTGACCGCGTCCGCCCCTGCATCGACCAGCGCGCGCGCCGCATCGGCGGTGGCCACGTTGCCCGCGCAGATCTCGGCATCCGGGAAGGCTGTCTTCAGCCGCGAGACGGCCAGTGCGACGCCCTCGGAATGTCCGTGCGCCGTGTCGATCACGACAAGGTCCACGCCCGCCTCGATCAGGGCCGAGGACCGCTCGAACCCCTCGTCGCCCACGGTCGAGGCGGCGGCCACGCGCAGGCGGCCCTGGTCGTCCTTCGAGGCCAGCGGGTTCAGAACCGACTGCTCGGTGTCCTTCAGGGTCAGAAGGCCGGTCAGCTTGCCCTGCCCGTCCGTCACCAGCAGCTTCTCGATCCGGCGGGCCTTCATCAGGCTGATCGCCTCCTCCCGGTCGGCGGGCTCGTGCAGCACCGCCAGGTTGTCCGAGCTCATCATGACGCGCACCGGCGTCCGGTCGTCGCTGGCAAAGCGCATGTCGCGGTTGGTGACGATGCCGACGACGCGACCGGTCTCGTCCACCACCGGGAAGCCTGTCACGTTATAGCGCAGCTGCAGCGCCTTGGCGTCGGCCAGCGTCTGGTCGGGGGTCAGGGTGATCGGGTCGTAGACGATGCCCGATTCGAACCGCTTGACGCGCCGGACCTCCTCGGCCTGCTTTTCCAGCGTCAGGTTGCGGTGGATGACGCCAAGACCGCCCGCCTGCGCCATAGCGATGGCCATGCGGCTTTCCGTGACCGTGTCCATGGCCGAGCTGACCAGCGGGATGTTCATGCGGATGCGGCGCGACACGCGCGTGGTCACGTCCGCGGTCGAGGGCATCACGCTGGAGGCGGCCGGAACCAGAAGAACGTCGTCGAAGGTCAGCGCCTCTCGAATCTGCATCGGAGTGATCCTGTCAGTGGTTCGTTTGGCAGTTTTCCCTTTCACGCGGGCGGCGGAAAGTCCAGCGGCGCCGTCAGGCAATCGCGGCGTTCGAGCGTGCGGGAAGGCGGTTCCGCATCCATTCCCGCAGCACCATCGCGAAGACGGGAAGCACAGCCAGCGTCGCCATCGCTAGCAGCAGACCCGCGATGATACGGTGCGGCTCGGTCGGCTGCGCCGCCCATAACGCCGTCCAGGCCGAGGCCGTCGCGGCCAGTGCAAATGCCGAAGCACCCCAGAAGGCCGAAAAGCCGCCCGCCAGCAGCCAGCGCGCCCCCAGCACCATCGCCAGAACGCCCGCGAGTGCGAGCCATGCAAGCAGGGTCCCCACCCCCGTCCATACCAGTTCCAGCGCCAGAATCGCCAGCATCGCGGAAGGGCCAACATGCAGCGCCAGCAGTACCCGCAGCGGCGGGGGAACGCGCATGGCCAGGACCTGCCGCAGGCTCAGCCCCCAGATCGCCAGCGCCGCAAGGATCGCGGGAAGGGCCAGCGCGGCTGCAAGAACCGGCCAATCCAGTGCAAGTGCCGCCCTTGAGGCGACTGCCAGCCCCGCGAGGCTGAGGTGCCAGTCAGGCGAAACCTGACGTCGCTCGGCCGGGCCGTCGCTCAGGACGCGCGCCAGCGTCACCAGCAGGATCGCATGGCACAGCAGTCCCAGGATCAGAAGAACCAGCCCCGCGCCTCTGCTCATCATCGCGCCCACCAGGGCGGCCAGCAGGTAAAGGCACAGGACACCCGCCCCTGTCCCTGCCCTGCCCGGCAGGATCTCCAGTTCCTCGGCCAGCACCGAAGGGCGCCGCGCAAGCTTGCAGCCATAGGCGAACAGAGCAAAGGCGGCCAGCGCCGTGACCATGCCGCCAAGCAGCTGCGCCACCCCTGCGGGCAGCGCGAACGCCGCGGCGCCCCCGGACCAGGCGAGCGACAGCTCCAGCTCGGCCAGGACGGCGAGGAACATCACCGGGGGCACCCGGCGGAACCGGCCCGGCGGCACAGGGCGGGGCATGGCGAAATGCAGGCGTTCACGGCTCATGGCGGCATGATTGCAGGCGGGCCGCCCGCTGCCAAGCGTGGCGGCCCGGTCACTGCCCCGCACCCGCCAGAAAGGCAACGTTGCGTCACTTGAACTTCCGCGATTGACCCAATTGGTCGTCGGGTCGCACATGGTGGACAAGAACCCGCTCCAGGGCGGATTTCGGGAGGGAAGGCATGAAACTTGTATTGACCGGTGCCGCTGCGCTGATGCTGACAGCCGCGCCACTTTTCGCCGGCGGGATCGAACGGGCGCCACAGTCGCTGGGCATCCTGTTCGAGCAGGGCAATTACGCCGAGCTGAGCTTCGGGGGCGTCGATCCCGAGGTCGAGGGCCGGGACATCGCGGACTTCCGCACGGGCGATGTGGCCCAGGGCTTCGGCTTTGTCGGCTTTGCCTACAAGCACCAGTTCAACGAGAACCTGTCCGCCGCCTTCATCGTCGAGCAGCCCTTCGGGGCGGATCTGCTGTACCCGACCGCGCCCCTGCCGCCCAATCCGGCGAACGACGGCTCTCCGGTCCTGGGCGGAACGCGGGTCCAGGTGGACTCGACCACGTATACCGCCCTGCTGCGCTACAGATTCGACAACAACGTCTCGGTCCACGGCGGCATCCGCGGCTCCTATGCCGAGGGCGGCGTGACGCTGGACGGCCTGGGGTACGGGGGAACCGCAGGCTATGACCTGGAACTGGACGGGGAATGGGGCACCGGCTACGTCGTCGGCGCGGCCTACGAGATCCCGGACATCGCCGCCCGGGTCTCGCTGACCTACAACTCGCCCATCGAGCATGACTTCCGGATGACCGAACGCGGCGGCCCGCTGCCGATGACCTTTGTCGGCGACTATACGGTCAAGACGCCGCGCAGCTGGACCCTGGAGGGCCAGACGGGCATCGCCGCCGACACGCTGCTGTTCGGCTCGGTCCGCTGGGTGAAATGGTCCGAGTTCGAAGTGGACAACTTCCTTTTCCCGATCGCCCAGGGTGCCGGCATTCCGCTGGTCGAGCTTGAAGATACGACCACCTACACCATCGGGGTCGGCCGCAAGTTCACCGACAACTGGTCCGGCGCAATGTCCTTCCTTTACGAGGACAGCGAGGACGGCCTGATTTCCCCCTTGTCGCCGACCAATGGCCGCAAGGGGGTCACGCTTGCCGCGATCTACACGCAGGACCAGCTCAAGATCACGACCGGGATCAACTACACCAAGCTCGGTGGCGGCGACCTTGGCGTGGGCGAGACCGGCAACAAGAGAAAGGTCGCGACGATGGACGACAGCGAGGCCTGGGGCATCGGCGTGAAGATAGGCTACAGCTTCTGAGCCTTGGCCATTGCCGCGAAAGGCCCCCCCCGGCGGGGCCTTTTCCTTTCCTGCCCCGCCGCTTAGGAAACGCCCTGATGTGGCGAGGGTGACGGATCAGATGTATTCCAGCGGCAAGGCGTGGCTTCAGGCCCCGGAAAAGCGGGTCATGCTGTTCGGGATGTCCGGGCTGGGCAAGACCCATGTCGCGTCGATGCTGCGCCGCTCGGGCGCGTGGTTTCACTACAGCGTCGATTACCGCATCGGCACCCGCTACATGGGCGAGCTGATCGCCGATGACTTCAAGCGCCACGCCATGAAGGTGCCGCTGCTGCGCGAGTTGCTGATGACGGACTCGGTGCGGATCGAGTCGAACATCACTTTCGACAACCTCGCGCCGCTTTCAACCTATCTGGGCAAACCGGGCGATCCCGCGCGCGGGGGGCTGGAGATCGGCGACTACAAGCGCCGGCAGGACCAGCACCGCACGGCCGAGATCGCGGCCATGCTGGATTCGGGTCACTTCATCACCCGCGCCAAGGAGATCTATGGCTACCGCAACTTCGTTTGCGACACCTCGGGGTCGATCTGTGAAGTCGTGGACCCGGATGATCCGGACGATCCCGTGCTGCGGTCGCTGCTGGCGCTGATGCTGCCGGTCTGGATTCGCGGCAGCGAAGCACATACGTCCGAGCTGATCCGCCGCTTCGACCAGGCGCCCAAGCCCATGTATTACCAACCCGCCTTCCTCGCCGACGCGTGGGAGGATTATGGCCGCGAGAACCCCGGCCCCGTCGATCCCGATGCCTTTATCCGCTGGACCTATGCGCGTGCGCTGGCTCATCGGCGGCCGCGCTATGCCGCGATGGCCCGCCGCGGCGTCACCGTCGAGGCCGACGAGGTCGCCCGCGTGGCCTCGCCTCAAGACTTCGTCGATCTGATCGCTGCCGCGATCGACCGGCAAGACCGAAAGGAAGACTGATGCCCATCACCCTGCCCGAGAACCTGCCCGCCTTTGACATCCTGCGGAACGAGGGCGTGATGGTCATGAGCCCCGACCGCGCGGCGCGCCAGGACATCCGCCCCCTGCGCATCGCGCTGCTGAACCTGATGCCCAAGAAGATCCAGACGGAAAACCAGTTCGCCCGGCTGATCGGGGCGACTCCGCTGCAGATCAACCTGTCCCTGATCCGCATGTCGGACCATGAATCCAAGAACACCGCCGCCGACCACATGGAGTCCTTCTATCGTCCCTTCAACGAGGTCGAGGCCTCAGGCGACCGCTTCGACGGGCTGATCGTCACCGGTGCCCCGGTCGAGCACCTGCCCTTCGAGGAAGTCACCTATTGGGACGAGCTGCGCCGCGTCTTCGATTGGTCGCGGACCCATGTCCATTCGAGTTTCGGCGTCTGCTGGGGCGGCATGGCGATGGCCTGGCATTTTCACGGGCTGCCCAAGCACCTGTTGGGGGACAAGGCCTTCGGCTGCTTCCGCCACCGCAATCTCGCCCCCGCCTCGCCCTATCTGCGGGGCTTTTCGGACGACGTGCTGATCCCGGTCAGCCGCTGGACCGAGGTGCGGCAGGAGGATATCGACGCCCGGCCCGAACTGACGACGCTGCTCGCCTCGGACCAGGTAGGGCCCTGCCTGATCGAGGATGCGGCGCACCGCACGCTTTATATCTTCAACCACCTTGAGTACGACTCGGGCACGCTCAAGGACGAATACGACCGCGACGTGGCAGCGGGGAAACCCATCGGGGTGCCCGCGAATTACTATCCCGAGGATGACCCAACCCGCTGCCCGTCGAACCGCTGGCGCAGCCATGCGCACCTGCTTTATGGCAACTGGATCAACGAGATATACCAGAACACTCCGTTCGACCTGAAGGATATCGGAAAGGGCTGAGATGGCACGGAAGACGGCTTCGCCCCAGATCCCCTTTGTTGGTGCGATCAGCCGTTTCTTCCAGCACGACGCCCCGCCCGAGCTGCGTGACGCGATCAAGCAGGCGGGCAAGGACGACATCCTCGATCCCGGCTTCCCCTATCGGGAAGAAATGCCCAAGCGGGAATATGAGACCCGCGCCGAGGCGCTGCAGGTCGAACTGGTCAAGATGCTGAGGGACGTGATCGCCACGGGCAAGCGCGTGGTCGTCCTGTTCGAGGGCCGTGACGCGGCGGGCAAGGGTGGCACCATCGAGGTCCTGCGCGAGAACCTGAACCCGCGTTCCGCCTACATCGTGGCACTGCCCACGCCGACGGAACGCGAGGCCGGGCAGTGGTATTTCCAGCGCTATGTGGCGCATCTGCCCGCCCCCGGGGAAATCGCCCTGTTCGATCGCAGCTGGTACAACCGCGGCGTGGTGGAACGCGTCTTCGGCTTCTCGACCGAGCCGCAGCGCGTGCAGTTCTTCCGGCAATTGCCTGATTTCGAAAAGATGCTGGTCGATGATGGCATCATCCTGGTGAAGCTGTGGCTGAACGTCGGCCGCGCCGAGCAGTTGCGCCGCTTTCTGGATCGCGAAAAGGACCCGCTGAAGCATTGGAAGCTGAGCCGGATCGATGTCGAGGGCCTTGGCCGCTGGGACGACTACACCGTGGCGATCCGCGAGACGCTGTCGCTCAGTCACACGCCGGTCGCGCCATGGACGGTGATCCGGTCCGACGACAAGCGGCGGGCCCGGATCGCGGCCATGCAGACCGTGCTGAGCCGCATAGACTACGCCGGCAAGGACCATGCGGTCATCGGCACGCCCGATCCCCAGATCACCGGCGGGCCCGAGATGCTTGTGCGCTAGCCCCCTTCAACGGCGCTGCGTCAGTAGGTCGAGAAGCTGAAACCGATGAAGGTGTCATCCTCGACGAACTTGTGGCCCAACCGGATCGAAAGCCTTTTCGTGAGGCGCGCCGAGACCATGATCGTAGGCGTCAGCTCTCCACCCGCTTCGTGCCACAGGGACAGTTGCGCGCCAAGGCCCGAGGGCATGTGCGTCAGCCCCCCGACCAGCAGCGATGCATCATCGATGCTGGTGTAATCCGCCATCAGGAAGCTGCCCCAGTTGCCGTATTCCGCCCAGCGGTCCGCCGACAGGCGCAGGCCCAGGCGCAGGTTGGCGCAGTGATCGCCCTCGGGGTCGAAACAATGCGCCCAGTGTTCGTCCTCGACCTCCCACCAGCCGATCTGCTCGGCCTTGAGCGCCGGTCCCGCGCGCAGCTTCCAAGGGGCGCGATCCGGTCCCACCTGCCAAGTGTAAAGCGCCGAGGCGCGAACCCAGGGCTCATCGTCGTCCTGTCCAAGGCCCAGGCCCCAGACCATGCGCCCCCGCTCGACATTGATGGCCAGTTGCCCGCCGTCCTTCCAGAGGTCCAGTTGCGTCCATGTGCCATCCCCTGCCACGGCGGCGGACCCGAGGCTCAGCAACGAAACGAACGGCAGGACGACAAGGCGCATGGGCGATTCCCCTCGCCCTTCGGTCTAGGGCCGCGATGGTTGACAGATGGTTAACGCGCGGCGTCCCTTCTGCCTGCTTGCCGGGCCTGTGGGCCGGGTCTAAATCTGAACAACTGTTCATTTCCGGGGAGGGAAAACATGGACCTGTCGAACGCCCGCGCCATCGTGACCGGCGGCGCCTCGGGCCTTGGTGCGGCCACCGCGCGGCATTTCCGCGAGCGCGGCGCGCAAGTCACGGTGCTGGACCGCGACGAGGCGGGCACCGAGGCTGCAGCCGGGTTCGGCGCATATTTCGCCCGCGCTGACGTCACTGACGCAGATTCGGTCGCCGCAGCCATTGCACAGGCGGTCGAGCGGATGGGCGGGATCGACGTCTGCGTGAACTGCGCCGGCATTGTCGTGGGGGAAAAGACGGTCGGCCGCGATGGTCCGCACAGTCTCGACAGCTTCCGCCGCACGATCGAGGTCAACCTGATCGGCACCTTCAATGTCCTGCGCCTCGCCGCCGCCGAAATGGCGAAGAACGGGCGGGACCAGGACAATGGCGTGATCGTCAACACCGCGTCGATCGCGGCCTTCGACGGGCAGAGCGGACAGGCGGCCTATGCGGCCTCGAAGGCTGCGATTGCCGGTATGACGCTGCCCATCGCCCGCGACCTCGCGCGCAACAAGGTCCGTGTCTGCGCCATTGCGCCGGGCATCTTCGGCACGCCGATGCTGCGCGGGCTGCCGCAGGACGTGCAGGACAGCCTGGCCGCCGAGGTCACGAACCCCAAGCGTCTGGGCGAGCCCGAGGAATTCGCGCGACTTGCGGCCTTCATCGTCGAGAACGGCTACATGAACGGCGAAACGATCCGCATCGACGGGGCGTTGCGGATGCGTTGACCTTCTTGCTGAGAGACGCTGATGACCGACCAAGCCCGCCGACCGGATGACAGCCGCCCCCTGGACTGCCTGATCGTCGGTGGCGGCCCTGCCGGGCTCACGGGGGCGATCTACCTTGCGCGTTTCCACCGCCGCGTCGCTGTGGTGGACAAGGGTGAGGGGCGGCTGCGCATGATCCCCCGCACCCGCAACCACCCCGGCTATCCGCAGGGCATCTGCGGGACCGAGCTTCTGGCCGACATGCGCGAGCAGGCCATCCAGTACGGAGCCACCCTTCTGACCGGAGAGGTCACGGCCCTGCGGCGCGAGGGTGACCTGATCGTGGCCAACACCGATGACGGCGAGATGAGGGCGCGTACGGTCCTGCTGGCGACCGGCGTCGTGAACCACCGCCCCCCCTTGGACGAGGAGACCCATGCCGATGCCGTGGCGCGCGGCCTTCTGCGCTATTGCCCCATCTGCGACGCCTTCGAGCAGACGGGCAAGCGTATCGGCGTCCTAGGGGGCGACCGCCATGCGCTGGCCGAGGCGCTGTTCCTGCGGACCTACAGCCGCGATATCACCTGCGTCGCGCTCAGCCATGTCGAACTGACCGCGGACGAGCAGGCGCAAGCCGACCACGCCGGCATCACCGTGCTGGGCTCTCCCATGTCGGCGCTGCATTTCGAGGATGGCTGCGTCGAGGTTACGCTGGCGGACGGCGAGCGGGTGAGGTTTGACACGCTTTATGTCGGCCTTGGGTCGCACACCCGCAACGACCTGGGCGCGATGCTGGGGACCGATCTGGAAAACGGCCAGTGCTTCGTGACGGACAGCCACCGGCGCACGACCGCGCCGCGCGTCTATGCGGCAGGAGATGCGGTCGAGGGGCTGGACCAGATCGGCGTCGCCATCGGCACCGCCGAGCGCGCCGCCGTGGCCATCCACAACGATCTGCGGGACGAGGACGGCCACACGCTGGACGACTGAGCAGCCAAGGGGCCGGATCGGCGCCATGCCCAGGATCAGGCCCTCGGTCACCCCGGAAAACATACAAATGTTGCTGGCCCGTCAGTCGAGGGCGCTGGAACTTCGCGCCGCCGCGATGGTTCTCATCCCAGCAATACCCAACGGAGGTCGAGATGATGGGGGCACGCGACCGGTTGGTCATGTGGCTGCAGGACCCTTGCGCCCTGACAGGCACAGCACGCGCCTTCCGAAACCGCCCCACGCCAAGCTCTGACGATCTGAAGACCACTCGTGAGCCCGGATGACCCGGGCCCTACCCCGAAGGAGACTTCATGAGAACGCTTATCCTTTCGACCGCCATCGGCCTTGCCACCATGGGCGCCGCCTGGGCGCAGGCCATGACCGCGCAGGACTTCGTCAACCAGGCGGCCAGCGGCGGCCTGTTCGAGGTGCAGTCCAGCGAACTGGCGCTGCAGCGCTCGCAGAACGCCGATGTGCAGCAGTTCGCCAATCAGATGATCACCGATCACACGGCGAACAACCAGGAACTGATGGCGGCCGCCCAGGCCGAGGGCCTCACGGTGCCCGCCCAGATCTCGAGCCCCCATGCCGAGCTGATGCAGACCCTGCAGGGCGCCGAGGGCGATGCCTTCGACACCTCCTACATTCAGGCGCAGACGACAGCGCATGAAACCGCGGTGACGCTGTACCAGACCTATGCGCAGGGCGGCGACAACCAGACGCTGGTGGCCTATGCCCAGAAAAGCCTGCCGGCGCTTCAGCAGCATCTGGAGCATGTTCAGGGAATGGCGAAGAACTGATCCCGGTTTCTTCCAAGGGCTGCCGGCGTCCAAGGATGCCGGCAGTTTTCACGCGTCTGTCGCCCCCTGCAAAGGCTATTGAAATCCGTTATATCACCGGAAGTTTCCAGGACTGCCATGGCTGAAGATTCCTCGACCGAACACTGGGTCTGCCTTGCAGGCGGCAACGCGCTGGGCGCCTTTCACCTTGGCGCAGTCGAGACCCTGCTGGACTCGGGTCTGACCGTCAGCCGCGTTGCAGGCGCCTCGATCGGGGCCGTCACGGCGGCCTTGTGGCTGGGGGGGCCGAAGGAAACCGCCAAGAAGAGACTGCGGGCGTTCTGGGGCCGGTCAGTCGACCGCTCCGTCTGGGCGGGGACAAGGCCTGCGCGGCAGGCTTCCGCGATGCGGGCCATGTTGGGCGGGCGGCCGCGGCTGTTCAACCCGACCCTGCCGGGCATGTGGGCCATGCATTTCCTGGCGCCCAACGACGACCACCTTCATTCGACCGCGGCGATGCGCCAGACCTTGGCCGAGTTGATCGACTTCGACCGGCTGAACGATGGCGAAACGCGCGTGATTGTCACCGCGCTGGACCAGGAAACCTCCGAGGATGTCGTCTTCGACAGCGCCACCACGCGCCTGACCGTGGATCATGTGATGGCCAGCAGCGCCCTGCCGCTGATCTTTCCCCCGGTCAGGATCGACGGACGGCTGCTGGTGGATGCGGGGCTGTCCGCGAACCTGCCCATCGCCGCCCTCTTCCGCGACCTGCCGGAACGGAACACGATGTGCTGGGCTCTCGACCTCTGGCCCCCCAAGGCGCGGCAGGCCATCTCGCCCGACACCGTCACGCGCCGTGCCCAGGACCTGATGTTCGCCGCCCAGAGCCGCCATGCACTGGAACGCCTGACCGAGACCCTATCCCCCCGCCTGCAGGAGGCAGGGATCGGTGCCGTGGTCCATCACCTCGGCTATGACGGCGGCGACTGGGAGGTCGCGGCAAAGGGCTTCGATTACTCGCGGGCCGCGCTGGAACGGCGGCGCAGGGAGGGGACCGAAGAGATGACCCGGGCGCTTTCGGCCTATGCGCCGCCGCGAGAGGCGGGGTTCAGTGTCTTTCGTCAGGTTCTTGAGAACTAGCGTTCCCGGCATGTCCCGCCACCGGCGCGCAAGTCACGCTGGCATGGTCTCGAACGCCTCGGCCAGCCGGTCGATCGCGGCGGCAAGCCTATCGTCGATCACGGTCAGATAGCGAGTCCAGTCCATGTAGCCCGACAAGGGCGCGGCGCCGTCCGAGATCCCGCGCAGCCCGACCATCGGCACCCCGAAGGCAAGACAGGCCCGGCACACCGCGAAGCTTTCCATGTCCACCATGTCGGCGTCGACGGCGTCGTAGCCCGCCCCCGACACGATCGCGGCGCCCGAGGACAGGCGCGCCTGCGGGATATCGGGGATGCGGATCGGCAGCGGCACCTCGGCCGGAAGGTCCAGCCCCGGCGTGATCCCGCGCGGGAAGCCCAGGGCCGAAACATCCATGTCGCGATAGGACACCGAGACCGCCTGATAGACGCCGCCCTGTTCCAGGTGGCGCGATCCGGCACTGCCGAGACAGACGAGCGCATCGGGCAGTTCTCGCTCGACCGCAAGCCCGGCCAGGGCCGCGGCGACCGTCACGGCGGCCTCGACCGGGCCGATGCCGGTCATCAGCGGCGTGATCCTCTGGCGCAGCGCGGGGCCGTATTCCTCGGGTGCCGCCATGACGAACAGCACGCGCCGCCCGGCGATCATGTCGGGACGGGGCTGGGCATCAGGGCGCGCGTCCAGCCGCACCGGGCGCAGGGTGGCGATGCTGTCCGCGCCGGGCGCCTCTGCAAGGCTCACGCTGCTGTCCTCCATGATCCACCCTGTTTTTTCCGTCATGGCACGGGCTTGCCAGAGACCGGCGACCAAGGAAAGCGTTCCTCGGCAAGCGCGGGGAATATCACATCCGCGACAGCGGCCTGACCGGGTCTCATGGCGCTTGCCCCGCTGCCGGGCCGCCGCTAGCGTCCTGACCAAGCACCAACACCGGAGTTCTGCCCGTGACCTTCCTGCGCACCACCGCCATCGCGCTTGCCCTTGCCGCACCCGGCCTCGCAATGGCGGCCGATCCCGAACTGACCGTCTTCGACTGGGCAGGCTTCGAAGAGCCGGTGATCTTCCAGGGCTATATCGACAAGCACGGCGACAGCCCGACCTTCGCCTTCTACGGCGACGACGATGAGGCCTTCCAGAAGCTGTCCTCGGGCTTCCGCGCCGACGTGGCGCATCCCTGCAGCCAGATGGTCTCGAAATACCGCGACGCGGGCCTGATCGAGCCCTGGGACCCCGCGCGCATCCCCGCCGTGGCCGATATCGACCCGCAGTTCCTGAACTCCGAGGTGTTCAAGGATGCCGAGGGGCTCTGGTACATCCCGACCGACTTCGGTGCGACCGCCATCGCCTTTAACACCGAGAGCGTCCCGGCCGAGGATGTCTCGACCCTGCAGGTCTTCGTGAACCCCGCCTACCAGGGCCGCACCTCGCTGCCCGATTCGGCCGATGACGTCTGGGCGCTGGCCTATCTGGCGACCGGCGTGACGGACTGGACCGAGGTCACGGACGAGCAGTTCCAGGCCGCTGCCGACTGGCTGCGCCAGGCCCACCAGAACGTCGCCGCCTACTGGGCCGACCCGGCGGAACAGTCGCAGCTGATGGCCTCGGGCGCGGTGGACGTGGCCTGGTCCTGGAACGACGCGATCCCGCTGCTGCAGGCGGAGAACTATCCCATCGGCTTTCAGCGGCAGGCCAAGGAGGGCTCCTCGACCTTCTTCTGCGGCTTCGTGAACCTGAAGAACGGACCGGGCAACGAGGACAAGGCCTATGACTTCATCAATGCCTGGCTGGCACCCGAGGCCGCCAAGGGCCTGCTGGACACCATCGGCTATGGCCACACGAACACCAAGGCTCTGGCAACCGTGGCCGACGACCCGCGCGTGACCCAGAACCTCGGGCACATCGACGCGCCGGTGCTGGCCCAGACCCCGAACAACCCGGAACAGCGCGAACGCCAGCTGGCCGAGTTCGAAAAGATCAAGGCCGGCTTCTGAGCCGAAGCTGCACCGACATTGGGGCGGCCCGAAAGGCCGCCCCTTCGCATGACCGCGCCCACCTCTGACCGCAAGAGACCTGCCATGAAACGCCGCAACTTCCTGTCCACCGCCGCCGTTGGCTCGGCTGCCACGATGCTCGCCGCCCCGGCATTGGCGCAGGCCCGGCCCACCGTCACCTGGCGGCTGACCTCGAGCTATCCCAAAAGCCTCGAAACGCTGTACGGTATCTCGGACCATGTCTCGCGCCGCATTGCCGAGGTGACGGACGGCGGCTTCCAGATCCAGCCCTTCGCAGCCGGCGAACTCGTGCCGGGCCTGCAGGCGCTGGACGCGGTCAGCGACGGCAGCGTCGAATGCGCCCATACGCTGGGCACCTACAACATCGGCAAGGACCCGACCTGGGCTTTCGACACCTCGCTGCCTTTCGGGATGAACACGCGCCAGACAACTGCGTGGCTGCTGTATGGCGGCGGGCTCGATCTGATCAACGAATTCATCGCCGGTGCCAACGTCCGCACGATCCCGTCGGGCAACACGGGTGCGCAGATGGGCGGCTGGTATCGCAAGCAGATCAACTCGGTCGAGGATCTGCGGGGTCTCAAGCTGCGGATCGCGGGCCTCGGCGGCACGATCCTGTCGCGCCTTGGCGTCGTGCCCCAGCAGATCGCGGGCGGCGACATCTATGCGGCGCTGGAGCGCGGCACCATAGACGCGGCCGAGTTCTCGGGACCCTTCGACGACGAGAAGCTGGGCTTCCAGCGCGTCGCGCCCCATTACTACTATCCCGGCTGGTGGGAAGGGACGGCCAATGTCGGCCTTTACATCAATCTCGACGCCTGGAACGCCCTGCCTGCGCATTACAAGGCCGCGCTCGAGGCCGTCTGCGCCGAGGCGCTGAACCACTGTGTCGCCAAATACGACAACGGCAACCCCGAGGCACTGATGCGGCTGATCGCGACCGGCGCGCAGCTGCAGGCCTTCCCTGACGACGTGCTGGCAGCCGCCTTCACGGAATCGCGCAAGCTTTACGCCGAATATGCCGAAAGCAATGAGAACTTCCGCAAGATCTACGAGCACTGGTCGGCCTACTGGCAGAAGCAGCAGCAGTGGCTGCGCGTGGCGGAACTGCCCTATGACTACTTCACGTCCGGGCAGGTCGGGCGCTGAGCACGAGGGCGGCCACAGCGGCCGCCCGTCCCATCAGAGGTGAATGATGACCCGCGAGGAACTTGACCGCATCGCCTTCGACCAGCCGGCCTTTGCCCGGCTGCTGGGCTTCCGCCTGATCTCGGCCGAGCCCGACGAGGTGCTGGCCGAGCTTTCGGTGACGCAGGACCTGTCGAACCGCAACGGCGTCATGCATGGGGGCGCGATCATGGCGCTGGCCGACAACATCGGCGGTACGGCCACCATGATCAACCTGCCTCAAGGAAAGACGACCACGACGCTGGAAAGCAAGACGAATTTCTTGCGGCCGATCCGCATCGGCGACACGGCGCAGGCGCGCTGCGTTCCGCTGCACAAGGGGCGCACGACGATGGTCTGGCAGACCACCATCACGCGCGGGGACGGCAAGCCTGCCGCCATCGTCACCCAGACCCAAGTCGTGATCGACTGGAAAGAGTGACGCTAAGGTCAGCCGTCAGCGGTTCTGGCCGGTGACGGGATCTACCCGGATCTCGACCTCGCGGCCCTCGGTGGTCATGTATTCGACCTCCCAGTAGCCGTCGTCGTCCCAGGACACGTCCTCGATGAAGGCGAGGTTCGGGGCGCTGCCCTCGACCGTGGCGATGATGCGCGACAAGGGCTGCGCGTTCGCGGGCGGAGGCGTGTCGGCCGCGGCAATCGCAGGCAGGGTCAGCCCAGCCAGGGCCAGTGCGGCGAACAGGGTGCGGGTCATGTCTCGTCTCCTTCGTTTACCAGTCCCCTCAACGTCCCCCCTTGCAGCGCTGTTCCGACCAGCCGCCGTGCGCGTCGCCCCCTTGCAAGGTCCGCAGCCGGGCCCTAGATTGATCCCGTTCGGGTTCGCCCGGACTATGGACATAAACGCGCAGGTAATAAGCGGATCGGACCCGGGGGCGGTACCCGGCGGCTCCACCAATAATCCCTCGTTGGGGGCAAATGGGGCCGAAACAGGATCGACGAACGTCTAAAGCTGTTTGCTTTGTCTCGGTGAGCTACCACCGTTATCGGTGCAAAAAGTACAGTTGCCAACGACAACCGTGCTCCGGTGGCTCTGGCTGCGTAAGCAGTTCGAGTTATCGAAACCTAAGTCCTTGCGCTTAGCCGCGTAAGGCGGGGTCCGCAGGCACCTGGCAACAGAAGCCTGCACTTTCCATCCCTGTTGCCCCTGCCCCATTTCGTTCCGGCGAAGGATGTGGCACGCCTGCCTGACGGGACGACCCGCGCGATGCAGGCGGGCGGCCCTCAGGATGGCTGCCGCAGGTTGACGACGATGAACAACATGACCGAGTCCCCCGAAGACCTGATCGCCCGCATGGGTGCCGCGGCCCGCGACGCGGCGGTCCATCTAGCTCAGGCACCCTCCGAGCAGAAGGACGCGGCCCTGTCCGCCGCCGCCGATGAAATCCTGCAGGCGGAAGCGGCGATCCTGCAGGCGAATGCCGAGGACCTGGCCTATGCCGCCGAAAAGGGCCTGTCGCCCGCGATGACCGACCGGCTGCGGCTGGATCCCGCCCGCATCCGCGCCATCGCCGAGGGTCTGCGCGCCGTGGCCGCGCAGCCCGATCCGGTGGGCCGCGTCCTGGCCGAATGGGACCGGCCCAACGGGCTGCACATCCGGCGCGTGGCGACACCCATCGGCGTGCTGGGCGTGATCTATGAAAGTCGCCCGAACGTCACCGCCGACGCGGGCGCACTGGCGCTCAAGTCCGGCAACGCCGTCATCCTGCGCGGGGGGACAGACAGCATCCACTCCTCGGCCGCGATCCACCGCTGCATGGCGCAGGGGCTGCGTCAGGCGGGCCTGCCCGAGGGTGCGATCCAGGTCGTGCCCATCCGCGACCGCGCGGCCGTGGCGGCCATGCTGCGGGCACAGGGGCTGATCGACGTCATCATCCCGCGCGGCGGCAAAGGTCTGGTCGGGCTGGTGCAGGCCGAGGCACGCTTGCCCGTCTTTGCCCACCTCGAGGGCATCTGCCATGTCTATGCCGACGGCGAGGCCGATCTCGACAAGGCCCGCCGCGTCGTCCTGAACGCCAAGACGCGCCGCACCGGCATCTGCGGTGCGGCCGAATGCCTGCTGATCGACCGCGCCTTCCGTGAAAGGCACGGCGACGTCCTGATCCGCGACCTGCTGGACGCGGGCGTCGAGGTGCGGGCCGAAGGCGAGCTGGCCGGGATCCCCGGCACTGTCCCTGCGCAGCCCGTCGACTTCGGGCGCGAGTTCCTGGACAGCATCATCGCCGCGCGCCTAGTGGATGGTGTGGACGAGGCCATCGCCCATATCCGTCGCCACGGCTCGGGCCACACCGAGTCTATCCTGACCGAGGACGACGCCACGGCGGAACGGTTCTTCCGCGGGCTCGACTCGGCCATCCTGATGCGCAACGCCTCGACGCAGTTCGCCGACGGGGGCGAGTTCGGCATGGGTGCCGAGATCGGTATCGCCACCGGCAAGCTGCATGCGCGCGGCCCCGTGGGGGCCGAGCAGTTGACGAGCTTCAAGTATCTGGTGACCGGCGACGGCGCGATCCGGGGCTGAGCCTCAGAAGCTCAGCTCGGCCCCGCCGGCATCCACCCTCCAGGTCACCGGGCGGCGATGGTCGGCCGCCAGCGTCCCAAGAACGGCAAAATGCACCTCGGACGGTGCGGGGCTGGTATTCGGCGTCTGGTCTGCCTCCAGCCAGCGCCACAGCGAGGGCTCGGGCCGGGTGCGCGAGGCCTGCCCCCCCAGCCGCCAGCCCTGCCCCTTCCGGGCCATGATCACCTTCCCGCCCCAAGGCATGGCGGAGTCCATGCACATGAGTGCAAGCAGCAGCATCCGCGCCTCGATCCGCGAGGCGTCTCCCCCGCCCTCGACCTCGACCGTCAGCCGCGCGTTCCGGGCATAATCCTGGGCAAGCTGGGTGATCTCGGCCACCGCGACGCGCTGATCCGCCGGTGCATAGCCGAAGGCCATCCGGTAATAGCGCACGCGCGACCGCGCGGCCCGCACGCTTTCCCCGATCAGCGTCAGTTCGGGCGAGTTGGCAAGACCGGGATAGTCCCCCGACATTTCCAGCAGTTCGACCCCGTTGCCGATCGCGCCCAGAGGGGAAACGAGATCGTGACACAGCCGCGCCGCCACCAGGCTGGCGAGGTTCGCGCCGGAGACCGCATCGAGCGAGGCTGCCGGGATTGTGACCGGGGTCATCGTCCGTTAGCCTCGGAAGGCCCCCCAAGCGAAAGAGCACCGATGACCACCGAGATTCTCGAACCCGGAATGCTGGTCCGCAACCGCGAAGCACCGGAATGGGGCATCGGGCAGGTGCAATCCCGCATCGGCGACCGGGTAACGGTCAATTTTCCGGAAATGGGAAAACAGGTTCTGGACGGCCGCCGGGTTCGCTTGGAACTGATCACGGACAACTCCTAACTCGATAAAAAATCATTTGCGTTTATGACTTTCTTACAACCTTTAAGCGTGTCAAGCGGATATCCGCCGAACGGATCGGCGCGGATTTCAACCTGCAGCGCCTTTGCAACGCAACAAGGCGAGGTTGCATCATGAAGGCTGATCCCGGCTGGCTGTCCGTTCGCCTGGCCACGCAGGAACAGGATCTGCGTGCCGCGCAGCGCCTCCGTTATCGTGTCTTTGTCGAGGAGCTTGGCGGCGACGGTCCCCTGGTGGATCACGCCGCCCGGCTCGAGCGGGACGAATTCGACGCGGTCGTCGATCACCTGCTGCTCGTCGATGCCCGCCGCGATCCGGCCGAGGGCGATCACGTCATCGGCGCCTATCGCTTGCTGCGCAGCGACGTGGCCGAGCGGTTCGGCCGCTATTACTGCGACGACGAGTACGACCTGACGCCCCTGCGCGCATCCGGCCGGCGCATGGTCGAGTTGGGCCGATCCTGCGTCGATCCGGACTTCCGCGGCGGCTCTGGGATGTTCCTTCTGTGGAACGCGCTGGCCGACTACGTGCTGGACCACAAGATCGAGGTCCTGTTCGGCGTTGCCAGCTTCCATGGCACCGATGTCGCGCCGCTGGCACAGGCGCTGTCCTGGCTGCACCACCATCACCTGGCGCCACCGGACCTGCGCCCGGTCGCGCGGGGGGCGCAGTTCCAGCGGATGGACCTGGTGCCCGCCGACCGGCTTGACCGGCGCGCGGCGATGACGGCCATGCCGGCGCTGATCAAGGCCTACCTGCGGCTGGGTGGCGTCGTCGGTGAAGGCGCCTGGATCGACCGCGCCTTCAACACGACGGACGTCTTCCTGCTGATGGACACGGCGGCCATGTCGGACCGGCATCGGAAATACTATCAGGACCGCTGGCAAGGCGCATGACAGCCCCACGCGACGATGACCCCGTCCTGTCTCGCGGCTATTCCGTCACTTGGAGGGAAGAGCCGCCCGTTACCCCCCCCCGTCCGACGCCGCGCGGGTGGCTGCTGGTCGCCCTGAGGGGGACTGCCGTCATCTCGGTCCTGCTGACGGGCGTTCTTCTGATCCTGCCCATGCGGGCCGGGGAGAGCCTTGTCGCGGGCCGCCGCCGCCCCGTGACCGGCCCTTGGGTACAGGGCATCTGCCGCCTGTGCCTGTGGTTGATGGGCATCCGCTGGGACAGGCGGGGCAAGCCCATGCAGGGCGCCGGGGCAATGGTGGCGAACCACTCCACCTGGCTGGACATCTTCGCCCTGAACGCGGCGGCGCCCGTCTTCTTCGTCAGCAAGGCCGAGGTGGCAGGCTGGCCCGGCATCAACATCCTGACCCGCGTGACCGAGACGCATTTCGTCACCCGCGACCCGCGCCTGGCCCGCGCTCAGGCGGCCGAGTTCGCGGAACGCACCGCCCTTGGCCACCGGCTGCTGTTCTTCCCTGAGGGCACCAGTACCGACGGGCGACGGGTCCTGCCCTTCAAGCCGACGCTGTTTCAGGCTTTCCTGGATCCTGCGCTGCCGCGGGGCCTTGCGATCCAGCCCGTCAGCGTCCACTATGAGGCGCCGAGCGGCCGCGATCCGCGCTTCTACGGCTGGTGGGGCGACATGGACCTTGCACCGCATCTGCTGGCGGTGCTGGCACAGCCTCGGCAAGGGCGCATCACCGTCACCCTGCACCCGCCCATCCCGGTTGCGGGCCATGACCGCAAGGCACTGGCCGCCGCGGCGGAATGCACGGTCCGATCCGCAGCCTGAAGGTCACAGCGGCCAGATCAGCGGAATCGTCAGGCAGGCGGCAATCCCTGTCACGATGTCCAGCGGAATGCCCAGGCGCATAAAGTCCGTGAAACGGTAGCCGCCCGGCCCATAGACCATCATGTGCGTCTGGTAGCCGATGGGCGTCGCGAAGGCGACCGAGGCCGAGAACATCACCGCCACGATGAAGGCGCGCGGGTCGTGTCCAAGCTGCGTTGCAAGCTCGATGGCGATGGGGGTCAGGATTACGGCAACGGCGTTGTTCGACAGGATCTCGGTCATGATCAGCCCGAGGAAATAGACCGCGATCAGCGTCCAGAAGGGGCTGAGGCCCGACAGCGACGGCGCCACCGCATCCACGATCAGGTTCACCGCGCCCGTTGCCTCCAGCGCCTCGCCGATGACCAGCATGGCGAAGATCAGCGCCAGCAGCCGCGCCTCGACAAAGCCGAAGGCCTCATCGGGGTCCACGCAGCCCGCGATCAGGATGATGGCCGAGGCGAGGAAGGCCAGGCCCATGATCGGCGCCACGTCCAGCGCGGCCAGCAGCACGACGGCCAGCAGCGCGGCGGTGGCGATGGGCGCGTGGCGGCGGCGGAAGGGCTTGGTCGTGGGCTGCGAGACATCGACAAGGTCCATGTCGGCGGCAAGCCGGGCGATGTCCTCGCGCGCGCCTTCCAGCAGCAGCGTGTCGCCCACGCGGACTTCGAGGTCGTCCAGCTGGCGGCCGATGTTCTGGTTCCGCCGGTGCGCCGCAATGGGATAAACGCCGTAACGGCGGCGCAACCGCAGGTCGCCCAGGCGCCGCCCGATCATCCGCGCACCGGGCGAGATCAGCACCTCGACCATCTCGGTCTGCACCGAAGACAGCTTGTCGAGCGCCCGCAGCGCCTTGTCCTGCTGCATTTCCAGCAGGTCGGCCATGCCCGAGCGCAGCACGATGCGGTCGCCTGCCTCAAGCACGACCTCGCTCATGTTGCGGCGCAGCGAGGCATCGCCCCTCAGCACGTCGATGACCCGAACGCCCTCGCGCTTGAAGATCTTCACGTCGCCGATGTTCATGCCGACGATGTTGCTGTCCTCGGGGATGGCGATCTCGGTGAAATAGCGCATCTGCGACCGGTCGGTCAGGAACGAGGCCATGGAGCCCCGCTCGGGCAGAAGCCGCCAGCCGACCAGCGCGATGAAGGCCGCCCCCGCCGCGGTGACGGCCAGCCCTACGGGCGCGATGTCGAAGATGCCGAAGGGTTCGAGCCCGCGGGCGCGCACCACGCCGTCCACCAGCAGGTTGGTGGATGTCCCGATCAGGGTGATCATGCCGCCCATCACGGTGAAGTAGCTTAGCGGCATCAGCAGCTTTGACGCGGAAATGCCCGCCTTTCGCGCGACCTGGATGACGATGGGGATCATCACCGCCACGACCGGCGTGTTGTTCATGATGGCCGAGGCCGCGCAGACAAAGGCAAACATCGCGGCAATGGTCACCAGAGGGTGCGTATCGGCGCGCGAGGACACGACCCGGCTCAGCTGGTCCAGCGCGCCGGTACGCAGAAGGCCGCCCATGATGATGAACATGAAGGCGATGGTCCAGGGCGCGCTGTTCGACAGCACGCCCACTGCGTCGTCATAGGGGGCGAGGCCGAGGATCATCATCAGCGCCGCCACTCCGACGGCGATCACCTCGGGCGGATGGCGTTCGCGCACGAACATGACAAACATCAGCGCAATGATGACAAGGGTCAGGACGGCGGCGGTCTGGCCGGTCAACGCGATGCCGAACATGCGGGGAACCTCGTGATGCAATCCGCGGCAGGGCGGCGGAGCGACGGATGCCCGATTTCCGGACAGGCCGCAAGAAAGGCGACGGCTCAGGCGCCGGGTTGCAGCCGCCCGCCATCGCGCACCGGCCGGATCTCGGTGGCCAGCCCCGTGCGGTCGTCGGTGACGACCAGCACGCCCGACAGGGTAGCCTCGCCCTCGGCCGGAGTGAAGCGGTCGCGCCCCATTCCGGTCAGGAAGCGGCGCATCGGCTCGGCCTTGTCCATTCCGATCACGCTGTCATAGTCGCCGCACATGCCGGCGTCCGACTGATAGGCTGTGCCGCGCGGCAGGACCTGCGCGTCGGCGGTGGGCACATGGGTATGGGTGCCGACGACAAGGCTGGCCCGCCCGTCGCAGAAATGGCCCATCGCCATCTTCTCGCTGGTGGCCTCGGCGTGGAAATCCACCACCGCCGCCTGCACTAGCCCGCCCGAAGGATGAGCGCGCAGCACCTGGTCCACCGCACTGAAGGGATCGTCGAAGGGCCGCTTCATGAAGACCTGGCCCAACGCCTGCACGACCAGCACCTTGCGGCCCCGCGCGTCCTGGAAAACGCGGTGACCGCGCCCCGGCGCCTCGCGGGCGAAGTTCAGGGGGCGCAGGACGCGGGGCTCCTCGGCGACGAAGGACAGCATGTCCTTCTGGTCGAAGGCATGGTCGCCCAGGGTGACGCAGTCGGCGCCCGCATCCAGGATCAGCCGTGCATGGGGCCCGGTCAGGCCCATGCCGCCGCTCGCGTTCTCGCCATTGACGATGGTGAAGTCGGCCTTCAGCCGCGCCTTCAGCCCCGCCAGCCGTTCCGTGATCGCCCGCCGACCCGACCGGCCCATCACGTCGCCTAGAAAGAGGATTCGCATGAGGCAGCGTTACTCCTGCGGGCAAGGCGACTCAACCCGGGCAAAGGCTTTCCACGGATCGGAAAGACCGGCATCGGCCCAAAGTCCCCTCTCGCCAGCGACAAGGCGCGGCGTTATCGAAGTCGGCATGAGCCCCCAAGATTCTCCCCGAGGACTTGCCCTTGCGATCGGCGCCTATGTCATCTGGGGGCTGATGCCGCTGTATCTGCACGGGCTCGCCCATGTGCCGGCCGCCGAGGTGATCTCGCACCGCATCCTGTGGTCGCTTCCGATCGCGCTGGTGGTGCTGCGCCACAACGGGCAGGTGGGGACCGTCGTGGACACGCTGCGCCAGCCAAGGCTGGTGGCGATGGCGGCGCTGACGGCGGTGCTGATCTCGGCCAACTGGATGGTCTATGTCTGGGCGGTGGCGAACGGGCAGGCCCTGCAGGCCGCGCTGGGCTATTACATCAACCCGCTGTTCAACATCCTTCTGGGCTGGGGCCTGCTGGGGGAACGGCTGAGCCGCCCGCAGGTGGGCGCAGTTGCCCTTGCCGCGATCGCGGTGGCCCTGCTGACCATCGCCGCCGGAGAACTGCCGGTGATCGCCCTCTCTCTGACCCTGACCTGGGGCATCTACGCCTACTGCAAGCGCCGCCTTCCCCTGCCGCCGAACGAGGGCTTCACGGTCGAGGTGCTGCTGCTGTTCGCACCCTCGCTGGGCTATGTGCTGTGGCTTTTCGCGACGGGCCAGGGTCATTTCGGCACGAACCTGCATGACACGCTGCTGCTGGCGGGCACGGGCGTCCTGACCGCGGGGCCGCTGATGCTTTACGCGAACGGCGCCAAGCTGGTCCGCCTGTCCACCATGGGCGTGCTGCAGTACATCGCGCCGACGATGGTGTTCCTGATCGCCGTCCTGGCGTTCGGCGAGCCCTTCCGGGGCGTCCAGCAGATCGCCTTCCCGCTGATCTGGGCGGCGCTGGTGCTTTACACCCTGACGCTGATCCCCCGCCGGGCCTGAGGGTTCAGTCCTCGTCCCGGCGCAGCGCGACCCGCAGGCGGGGACGGGCGCGGACCGCCTTGAAGACCGCATCGACCGCCGCCTCGGCCACCAGGCCGACGATGGCCCCGGCCACCACGTCCGTCAGGTGGTGCTTGGCGCGCGGCACCTGCACCAGCCCCACGATCCCGGCCGCTGCCAGCAGCGGACCCTGCGCATGCGGCGCCACGCGTCCCATGGCGCGGGCGGCCGCGACCGCGTCGGCGGTATGGCCCGAGGGGAACGAGTTGTAGTCGTGCTCGTCCGGGCCATTGACCCCGGTTTCGTAATGCCCTTCCTCCAGCAGCTTGTGCGGCCGTGTGCGCACGACCGCCGACTTGATCCGTCCCTTGATCTGAGTGGCGAGCCACAGCGAGGCCAAGGCCCGCGTGCTCCCTTCGGCCAGCCGCGATTGCCGGGTCAGAAGCCCGGCAACCGTTGCCGCCGCCGCCAGCGTGAAGGCCGGCGGCTGGTCGCTGATCTCGCTGAGAAAGCCAAGTGTTTCGACCGCAGGATGGTCGCGCAACTGTCCCGCCTCGACGGACAGGGCGACGTCGGCTTCGTGAAGGGTGTCGATGAGTGTCTCGGTCATGCCGGAGGAACCCGGGGGGCGTGCAAAGGTTGCGGCGCGCCCGCCGGAATCAGGCGGTGATCACTCGACTGTCACCGACTTGGCGAGGTTGCGGGGCTGGT
>NZ_JBHLWE010000035.1:0-5249 GCF_042432925.1 Paracoccus niistensis
GCCAGGTCTCCTCGCCACCTCAGCATCACGCACATAACCTGAAATCAATGGGTCCTGACCCTAGCCCGAAAGCAGGCCTTCAGCCCCATTGCCGCGCGTCGCGAAATCCTGCGCGAGCACGGAATGCCCGTTTCCTTTGGGTTTGGGCAGATCGGGCTAGAAGGCTGCCGGAATGGCGCAAGCAAGGCAGGAATATCATGGCGCGCAGACGTTGGCTCGGCATCATCGTCCTTCTCGGAGTTGTCCTCGGCTCTTGGGCCTGGTGGACCTCGCGCTCGAGTGCTGCGGTCGCCGAGGCGCCTGCAACCGCTGCGGTCATAAGGCAGGACGTGCGGCAGACGGTGCTGGCCTCGGGCGTGATCGAGGCGTCGCGGCTGGTGTCCGTGGGGGCGCTGGTCAGCGGACAGGTGCGCTCGCTTCCCGTTGAACTCGGGCAGCGGCTGAAGGCGGGCGACCTCGTGGCCCAGATCGACCCCGAGGACCAGCAGAACGACCTGCTGCGGGCCGAGGCGGCGCTGGCGCAGATCGAGGCGCAGATCGCCGCGCAGGAGGCCTCGAACGTCGAGGCGCGGCTGGCGCTCGACCGCAAGCGCGAACTGGCGAAACGCGGGTTGCTGACGACCCAGGACCTGGAGGCTGCCGAGGCGCAGCTTGCCGTGGCCGAGGCCAATGTGAAGGCCAGCGAGGCGTCCCGCGCGCAGGCCGGGATCGCCGTCGAGGCTGCTCGCGTGGCCTTGGAACGGACCCGCATCGTCGCGCCAGTCGACGGCACGGTGGTCGCCATCGTCGTGCGCGAGGGGCAGTCGATCAACGCCAACCAGTCCAGCCCGACGCTGGTCAAGATCGCCGATCTCGACACCATGGTCATCAAGGCGGAAGTCTCCGAGGCCGACATCATCCATGTCCGCCCCGGCCAGAAGGCAAGCTTCGCCCTGGCGGGCGACCCCGGCCGCACCTACCAGGCGACCCTGCGGGCGCTGGAACCCGCCCCCGCCGCAATCGCCGATGCCGACGAGATCGACACCAGCACCGCCATCTACTATCGCGCCGCGCTGGACGTGCCGAACCCGGACGGCACCCTGCGGATCGGCATGACCGCCGAGGTCACGCTGACCCTGGCCGAGGCCGAGGACGTTCTGGCCGTTCCCGGCAGTGCCATCCGCAGCACCCCCGAGGGGCGCGCCACGGTGCAGGTCCATGATCCCGCGACGGGCGAGACGCAGCGCCGCGAGATCGAAACCGGCATCGCCTCGGCCAGCCTGACCGAGGTCCGCGCAGGGCTGAAGGAAGGCGAACTTGTCGTCACCGGCCGTGCCCGTCCCGCAGGCGGCGGAGAGCCCTCGCAGGCTGGCCGTTCCGGCGGCCGCATGGGCGGCGCGCCGAGGCTCTTCTGACCATGGGCCCCCTGATCCAGCTCAAGGGCATCCGCCGCGACTTTCCGTCGGGCGACGAGACCCTGACCGTCCTGCACGGGATCGACCTGACCATCGAGGCAGGCGAGATGGTGGCGATCATCGGCACCTCGGGCTCAGGCAAGTCCACGCTGATGAACATCCTCGGCTGTCTGGACCGTCCCAGCGCGGGAACCTACCTTTACGCCGGGCAGGACGTCGGTGCGCTGTCCGAGGAAGGCCGCGCCCGGCTGCGGCGGCGGCATTTCGGCTTCATCTTCCAGCGCTACCAGCTTCTGCCCGACCTCGATGCGCTCGCCAATGTCGAGGTGCCCGCGATCTATGCCGGCCACCCCGCAGCCGAACGCCGCAGCCGCGCCGCGATGCTGCTGCAACGGCTGGGCCTCGGCCAGCGCATGGACCACCGGCCCCGCGCGCTGTCGGGGGGCCAGCAGCAGCGGGTCTCGGTCGCGCGCGCGCTGATGAACGGGGGCGAGGTGATCCTGGCCGACGAGCCGACCGGCGCACTGGACAGCCGCTCGGGCGCCGAACTGCTGGAACTGTTGCAGGAACTGAACGCCGAAGGGCACACGGTCGTCATCGTCACCCATGACCGCGAGGTCGCCGCCCGCGCTGGCCGGGTGATCGAGATGCGCGATGGCCGCATCATCTCGGACCGCCGCAACCGTGCGACTGCGTCGGCCCCGCAGCGCACTTCCGCAACGGAAGAGGGAACCGGGCTCGCAGCGCGTGTCGGCCGGCTGGCGGAAGCCTTCATCATGGCGGTCCGGGCGCTCAACGCGCATCGGCTGCGCAGCTTCCTGACCATGCTGGGGATCATCATCGGCATCGCCTCGGTGGTGTCGGTCGTGGCCTTGGGGACCGGCAGCAAGGAAAGGGTGCTGGAAAACATCTCCTCGCTCGGCACCAACACGATCACGGTCCGGCCAGGGTCCGGCTTCGGGGACCGCCGCGCCCGGGCCATCGACACGCTGGTCGCCGCCGACGCCGATGCGCTGTCGGCCGAGCCCTGGGCCGCCTCGGCCTCGCCCGAGATCCAGACCAGCGCCAATGTCACTTGGCGCGGCACCTCGGCAAGTGTTTCGGTGCGCGGCGTGGGGGTCGAGTATTTCGACGTTGGCGGATTCACCGTGCAGGAGGGGCAGGCCTTCGGCCGCGACGCGCTGGCCCGCCGCAGACAGGTCGCGGTGCTGGATACGGAGGCTGCGAGCGCCTTCTTCCCTGACCCTGCCTCGGCCATCGGACAGGTGCTGATGGTGGGCCGTGTGCCTCTGGAGGTGATCGGCGTTGCCACCCAGACCTCGGCCGGACCCGGCCCCACGACCCCGCGGATCTTCGTGCCCTACACCACGGTCGCCATGCGGATCACCGGACAGACGGTGGTCGATTCCATCTCGGTCCGGGTCCGCGACGAGGCCGACATGGCCGAGGCCGAGGCGGGCATCGAGGCGCTGCTGACCGAGCGGCACGGGAAGAAGGACTTCTTCCTGATGAACTCGGACACGATCCGCTCCTCCATCACCTCGACCACGCAGACGCTGACAATGCTGATCTCGTCCATCGCGGTCATCAGCCTGATCGTCGGCGGCATCGGGGTCATGAACATCATGCTGGTATCGGTGACCGAGCGGACGCGCGAGATCGGGGTCCGCATGGCCGTCGGCGCCCGCCGCTCGGATATCGTGGCGCAGTTCCTGACCGAGGCGGTGCTGGTCTGCCTGCTGGGCGGGTTGCTTGGCGTCGCGCTGGCGCTTGGGGGCGGTGCCCTGTCGGGGCAGCTTGGGGCCGACCTGCGGCTGGTCTATTCGGCACCCACGATCGTGCTGGCCTGCCTGTCCTCGACCGCGATCGGCATCGTCTTCGGCTTCCTGCCCGCCCGCTCTGCGGCCCGCCTGGACCCGGTGGACGCGCTCAGCCGGGAATGACCGGGACGCGCCTTGAGGGCTGGCCGTTCCGGTCGCGGTCTGGGCGTGGACTGGCCCAGGCGTATCCGGCAGGGTGAAGTGGCGCACCCATCATGCCCGATCTTGTGGTATCCTGTGCTCCTCGACTTCTATGAAAGCCTGTGGAGGCATGGTCATGGTGAACGAGAACCTCGATCCTGGAAGTGCCGCACCTGCTGGGACGGGCCCCGCAGCCCAGGAGCTTGCGACAAACGTCATCTTCATTGTGCCGGACGGCTTCGGGGATGTGGCCGCAGAGGCATACGAACTCTACAAGGGCAGCGATCCTGTCTGGAAAAGCGGCTTTCAGGCCCATGTCCGAACCGCCTCGGCCAGCAGCGCCGTGACCGACTCGGCTGCGGCGGCCACCGCCTATGCGACCGGAGTGAAGACAAACAACGGGTCAGTTGCCGTGGACACCGAGGGCAACGCGCTCGTCTCGATCCTGAGCCTTGCCCATGACGCCGGGAAATCGACGGGCATCGTGACCACGGATGTCGTGACCGGCGCCACACCGGCGGCCTTCGCGGCCTCGGAGGATGATCGCGACGATACTGCCGAGATCGCCCAGGACTACATCGACCGGGATGAACTGACTGTCATTCTCGGCGGCGGCCGCGAGGATTTCCGGGCGGACCCGGACAGGGACGGAATGACGACGCTGCGCGAGGCCGAAGCGGCGGGGTTCGATTACGTCACCACGGCCGATCAGCTTGCTGCGTCCGAAAGCGAGCGCGTTCTGGGGCTTTTCAACTTCGGACCCGTCGGGCTGCCGGTCGGCAACCGCTCGAGCGAACCTACCCTGGCCGAGATGACCGATGCCGCGCTGGATCGGCTGGATGCCGACGAGGACGGCTTCTTCCTTGTCATCGAGGCGGCCGGCACGGACACTTGGGGACATGCCAACGACGCTGCCTCGGTCATGCGCGCGGCGGCGGAATACGAGAATGCCATGCAGGTGGCGCTTGACTACGCCGCAAGCAATCCGGGCACGCTTGTGGTCACGGTCGCCGATCACGAGACCGGCGGCATGCGCCTCGATCCGGACGGCGATCGAACACCCGCGGCTTTCCGGCCCTATGAAGCGCCCTATGTCGAGATGTTTTATGAGGCGATGGAAGCCGTCGCCGACCTCGGATTCAGCCTCAGCCCGCGATCCATCATCAGGGCGGTCCGGGACACGATTTTCGATCTGACCGGAGGATTGGTCCGGCTGGAGCGGGACGAGATCCTCTCGATCCTGGACGCCTCGAGCGTCGAGGAGGCGGTCCTGGAACTCGGCTCGTTTCTGAATGCCAGGGGAGGCGTCGAGTATACGACCACCGGTCACACCGGCGCCGATGTCTCGCTGCATGCCTTCGGTCCGGGGGCCGACCTTCTGGAGGGCAGCGTTGACAATACCGAGGTGGGCCACTGGCTTGCCGCCGCGATGGGCCTGTCCTTTCCGGAGGAACAGGTTGCAGACGGCGCGCTTCTCGCCAGCGGGATGATCCCGGTAATGGGCGACCCTTGGGCCGACAGCCTGATGTAGGTCCAAGCCTGGTTCCAATAGGGCAGGGGCGCGGCGCTCCGAGGGAGGAGGGGACAACGTCGCCGCAATAAGGCGCTTCAGGCTGGCGATGTCGTCGGTCTGTCAGACGCGCTCCACTTTCGACTCGCCTCCGGCGCCATGTTCAGCGGCATCTCGGTGGACCTGCAAACATGCCTGAAGCAGCTTCGCCCGGATCACCTCCGTCAGCCGCCGCTCGCCAGCCTTCGCCGTTGATGGATCAGTTCCAACGCGGCCGCAATTTAGCCCGATGACTCGGATTGGTGCAGCGACAGCATGCCTTAGGGTCAGGACCCATTGGTCTGCCTGCTGCTGGGTGCTTCAGGCTCCGCGAGGAGACTGATC
>NZ_JBHLWE010000036.1:0-2464 GCF_042432925.1 Paracoccus niistensis
CGGTCATCGACACGAGGACGGCCATGGCTCTTGGGAAAAAAGGGCTGCAGACGCGCCATCTGCTCGTCTGTCAGCCAGAACAGGCTGCTCATGCGCCAGGTCTCCTCGCCACCTCAGCATCACGCACATAACCTGAAATCAATGGGTCAGGACCCTAGATCGGGCCTCGCGTGCCGGTACGAATGAGGGCGCGGGCGACGGCGATCGCGAGATGGGTCTTTCCGTTGCCGGTGCCGCCGATCAGGACCACGTTGCGCTGATCGGTCACGAAGCTGCCGGCGGCCAGTTCCCGGATCAGCCCTTCGTTGATCGGCGTGCCGGTGAAGTCGAACTCTTCAATCTCCTTGGCCAGAAGCAGCTTTGCGACTGTCATCTGGTAGCGGATCGAGCGCGCCGGCTTCTCGGCAATCTCTGACTGCAACAGGTCGCCGACGATGCGCGGCGGCTCATGCTGGCGCTTGATCCCGCTGGCCATGATCTCGTCATAGGCGCTGCGCATTCTGTAGAGCTTCAGTGTCCCCATCAGATCGAGGATTTGGGTGCGCTCCATGTTGGCTGGTCCTCCGGAGGCTGTCGTGAGCCGCGCGCAGTCGGCCACGGGTTCGTGGGTGAGGCGCATGGCTGCGGGTGCGGGGTTACAGTGGCGAGCCAGGATATTGATGACGACCGGAGCCGAATGAATGCCCTGCTCGAGCGCCTTGCGGGCCGGGCAGATTCAACCGCCTGCAGGCCATCCTCCGGGACGCAGCTCAGGATCTGGACCATCTGCCGGTCGCCGTCGTCCGTGCTCTTCAGCCTGCGCCGGATAGCGGCCATCGCCGGGGGCAACACCCGGTCCTTGAATGGGGCGCCGTTCCGCAAAGCTCCCGGTTCGCGCGCCAGAACAGGCACATAGTGCCACGGATCGTAGACGGTCTGGCCGCGGCCGAAGACGCGGGCATGCTCGCCCATGATGATGCCGTTCTGGCGAATGACGATCCGATCGGCATAGCCATGCACCTCTACGGGGCGGCCGACTGCGGTCGCGAGCAGCGAGTATTTGTTGTTGTCGAACCTGACCGTGCAGGTCTTCGATACCGAAGCCGGGACGCTGTGGAAGCCATCGAAGCGTCCGGCATAGGGCACAAGGTGCTGGCGCTCCGCCTCGAACATCTCCCAGATGGTCCGGTCCACCTGCTCGGGGTGCCGATGCGCCTTGGCATGGGCCACGCACTTGTCGAGCAGCCAGGCGTTCAACTCGTCGAAGCTCTTGACCCGCAAGCGGGGCGTGAAGAACCGCTCGCGCACCAGCCCGACTGGTTCTCGACCTGGCCCTTCTTCCAGCCCGAGGCGGGAGTGCAGGGTCGGACGATCCGTCCGACGGCTGGACAAGGTAGTGGCTGCACATCTGCAGAAATCGACGATTGTAGAGCTGTTCCTTGCCGGTGAAGACGGCTTCGACAAAAAAGCGGCCGCTTTCTTTGAGGCATGTCATGCTTCGCCCGAAGCCGAGCGACCTCTTTCTTCAATGCCGCGATCTCGGCCAGATCGGCCCGCATTTGCCTTTTCCCTGGAAACGCCGCAACTGGCGCGGCAGCTCCCACATCCGGCGCCGCAACACGCTCTCGGCGACATCCAGGTAACGGGCTGCCTGCGCCGCCGATACGCCGCGCTCGGTCACCAGCTTCACAGCCTCGGTCTTGAACTCGCGGCTGAACTTCCGTCTTGTCATGCGTGGTCTCCGGTCCCTTGGTCACGATCCTATGGTCGTGTCCACGAAACCCGCAGCAGGCCACTGCGCCTCGCCAAGCGCCAGCTTGATCCCGGAGGCTCTGGACGCTATGGCCCCCTGCGGGAGGCGTGGCAGAGTGGTTTAATGCACCGGTCTTGAAAACCGACGTGGGGCAACCCACCGTGGGTTCGAATCCCACCGCCTCCGCCATTTGGACACAATTTTCTTTATAGTTACAATATATTGCGTCTTTCATATATCTCCTACGACCTCTCTACGACCGCATAGGCTCAAACGCGTGTGCAGGCTTGTGGGCCATGGTCGAAGTTGCCTCTTGTGCTGTAAAGCCACAGCTTCGCCCGCGGTCGCGGACCTGACGCATGAACAGGCCCCTTATATCGGCCGATCCGTGGGCGCCGCTCGCGATGCCGCTGCCGATCGAACCGGCCACGCTAGAGAGTGATCGCAAGCAGGGCGACGACCGCCCAGCCACACCGCTCGGGTTGCGCCTGAGCCCAGGCACCAGCACGAAGCCCTGACACTGCAAAGCACTGTAGATGCCGCGCAGGCCGTACGCCACGGTTGTGGCCGTGCGTGCAGCCGGCTTGGCAAGCTCCACGCCGACAAGCCACTGACAGCGCCCGCTCCCAAGCAGAGCGCTAAACTCGCTCCGTCATTCCCGTAGCGTTCTGAGGTGGTCCCGGCTTTTGAGACAGGGGCATAAGGTGGATCGCCTAATGAAAAGGACGATCC
>NZ_JBHLWE010000037.1:0-10140 GCF_042432925.1 Paracoccus niistensis
GCGTCGACCCCTCGCAGCCACCGTCATGTTCTGGCCATGAAGACAATGGGTCCTGAGCCTAGGGTGATGCGCTGCAGACGAAGGGGACGTTGGCCCCGGACTCACCGACATCGCTTGCCGCTCACCGCCCTTTTGATAGGGTGCTCTGCATGGGGAAGAAGCGCCTAGACAGCCGATCTGTCGGTCTCGACGTTGCAGCCGAACTCGTTAAGTGGCTCACCGGCGCCGAGAACTTGCACTATGGCCTCTGGACCGGGCTCGAAGTCAACGCGAGCAATCTTGGCGCCGCACAGGCAGCCTACACGGCAAAGCTGTTCGCTTTTCTTCCCGACGGCCCACTCTCGATTTTGGATATCGGTGGAGGCGCAGGGGAAACTGCCAAGGAACTCATCGCCCTCGGGCACCGCGTGGAAATCGTGGTTCCCTCGCGTTGTCTCGCGGACCGCTGCCGCAATAACGCTCCTCAGGCCAAAGTTCACGAGATGACGTTTGAGGACTTCGAAGCGGCGGAGCGCTTCAATCTTTGCCTGTTCTCCGAGAGCTTCCAGTACATCCCCCTTGAGACCGCGCTCGATAAGGCGCTGAAAGTCACGCAGCCGGGGGGCCACGTCCTGATCGCGGATTGCTTCCGGTCGGAAGGATTCGCAGTGGCAGGTGAGGTCAGGCCCCCCGGCGGCGGCCATCCGATCGCGAAGTTCCGGAAGGCTGTCGCTGCCCTGCCGGTGGAGGAGCTTGCATCGGAAGACATTACCGAGGCGGTGGCACCATCGATCGTTCTCGAGCAAGAACTCTTTCATGTCTTCGGGAAAGCGGTTGACCGGATTGATTCTGAACTCTTGATCAAACGACCAGGAACTCGCTGGGCTACTGCGCACCTGCTGAAACTCATTCTCGGCAGACGCCGGCTCGCCCGGCTGGATGCCCGGCTTCGAGGTAACTTCCGGACCAGCGAAGCCTTCATCAGGAACAATCGTTACATGATAACGCTGTTGCGTAAACTCCCCTGACTTGCCCAAGTGAGATTGGAACGGCAGCCCTGCCTCTCAGATGTCCACCTTGGGCTCCTCGCGACGATGCGCGCAGCTAGGTTCCCTGACCTTGCCGCGGCATCGAAACCACCGCTTCCTCTTGCTGCCGCGTGTAGCCTTCAGCGTCTGCGCACGTCCGCTTTCCGCCCCTTGCGGTCAGTCCAGCATCTCGTGTCACGGCTCTGCGGACGAGCGATGGCGGATGAACATCGGCGTTCAGCTAGCCGGACAAGACCTGCAGTGCTTGGCCTTGGCCGCTCTGACTGGCACAGATCATCGACGATAGTTCGACTTCTGTTCCATCTTTTCAGTCGCCCCCGATCTCGAACGAGGCAGCCCCTCTTCTGTTCCTCCAGAACAATTTCAACAACTTAAAAAGGTCTTCACCAAACTTGCGTAGGCAACAGGCCCAGAGAATATTGGCCAGGAGAGAACAAATCTTGCCTCTGCAGTGCCTAGGATGGTGAACAGCCAGCCCTGCACAAGTCTCTAAAATAACAAGAAAATTAGAATGAGTACGGGTCGAGAGAACACGTTCGCAAGGGCGAGTGGCGGAGGGGATGAGCCTGACGTTCAACCTTCTCCACCCATCACTCACCTGATTTAAAACACTCTAACTCGAAGCCACGTTCTTCGGCTTGTCCTCAACACCATGAGTTCGGCACATCGCATTACATGTCCGAACTTCGTGATTTCACCAGACGCGTCCTGACGGTTTATCCCCGGACTGCGTGCCCTTGGGGCGCAAGGAACGATGCGGGTCAACCGGACGGCGGCGGTGACATGACACCGCCGCTGCCTCAGATGTTGATCTGGTCGGGAGGCACCCCTTGCGGCAGAGTCGCTGCACCTTCAGCCTTCTCCCAGTTCACGCCCTCCATGCCGACGCCGTAGCAGGTCATCAACAGCGATCCCAGCGCATAGCCGCGGAGTAGCGCCTTGGAATCCGTCCCCGCCTCTACCAGCCCGGCGGTATAGAGCAGCGGGATGAAATGATCGGGCGTGGGAACCGCCATCGCATAGTCGGGGTGTTCCAGCGCCTTCAGAATGTCGGCGGGCGCTTCGGACATCTGTCGGGCGATCAAATCGTCGAAACGTTGCGCCCAGGCGGCGCCCGCGTCCGACTTGTTCCACTCGATCCGGCACAGGTTGTGGAGGACATTACCGTTCGAGATGATCATCACCCCGCTCTTCCGCAAAGCGTTCAGCCTGGCGGCAAGGTCGAGGTGATAATTCATGGGCTTCAGCGCATTGATCGACAGTTGCACGACCGGAACGTCGGCCTTGGGAAACAGGTGGGCCAGCACGCTCCAAGTGCCGTGGTCCAGACCGCACTGATCATTGTCGGCGCCAACCCAGTGCGGCTTCACGACTTCGGCGATTTCGCCAGCTAGCTCTGGCAGGCCCGGTGCGGGGTAAGCGAAGTCGAACAGTTCCTTCGGAAAGCCGTAGACGTCATGGATGGTCCTTGGCCGCGCCGTCGCGGTCACAGCGGTCGCACCGATGAACCAATGCGCCGAGACCACGAGGATCGCCCCCAGCCGCGGCAGGGCCGCCACCAGGCTGCGCCAGGCGCGTGTATAGCCATTCTCTTCCACAGTGTTCAGGGGCTGCCGTGACCGAGAAACAGTGCAGGCGTCGCTTCCATATCAGCCTCTCGGACTGGGTTGACGGGTATCCGTCGGCGGAGGCCCGTAGAAAGGAACAAATGGCGTCAGGACGACAAGTGTGTGGTTCGCCCACCAGTTGGGGAAGGCGTATCACCAATCGCTTCAAGAACGCGCGCGTCAATCTCATGGCCGAGGCCATCGAACATTGTCAGACGTGGCGCGGCTCCGGCGTCTTGCAGCCAGACTTCTGTAGCGCGGGCAACAGCAAGCGGCATCACGGGATCGTTGGTGCCATGCAGCAGCGTGATGGTGGGCCAGTCACTGCGCGGACTGATACGCCCCGCCAGCCGCCCCGACAGCGCGATGACGCCCACGACCGGAACACCTGCGGCGACCGCGTGCAACGCCATGATCGCTCCCTGCGAAAAGCCGACCAGCACGGCGTTGCGAGGATCGCCGAAGCGTTCGATCAGATCGATGAACGCGGGCATCGCGTCGGCGATGCGGCGGGGACGGTTCGCCTCGGTCACGCCCTTGACCGAGAACCATTGGCGCCCCGCACCCATGTCGAAGGGCTGCGGTCCATCAGGGAAGGCAGCATGATCCAAGACTCCAAGCGCTTCGCCCAGGGGAGCCATGGCGGCACCGTTGCTTCCGACGCCATGCAGGAAGATAATGCGCGGGTTGGTCGAACTCATTGGACAGACTCCAGCAGTCGTACCACATGGTCGGGGCCGATCGGCACAATGCCCGCGGGGTTCAGTGCCTTGATTGAGTAGTACCCGGCCTTGATGTGATCGAGGTTGACGGTGTCCCGGACGCCCGGCAGGCGCAGGACCCGTTCCATGTAGGCCGAGAGGCGCGAATAGTCGGCGATGCGGCGGAGGTTGGTCTTGAACAGGCCATGGTAGGCTGCATCGAAACGTATAAGGGTCACGAACAGACGGATGTCAGCTTCGGTAAATCGGTCGCCGAAGAGGAAATCGCCGGTCAGACGGTCTTCCAGCTGGTCGAGCATCGCGAAGACACCCGCCACCGCCTCGTCATAGGCAGGCTGCGAAGAGGCAAACCCGGCCTTGTAGACACCGTTGTTCAGGCGGTCATAAACCTCGGCGTTCAGCGCGTCGATGTCGGCGGTGAGGTCTGCCGGGTAAAGATCGGGCATGCCCGGGACCAGGTCCGCAAAGGCGGTGTTGAACATCCGGACGATGTCGGCACTTTCGTTGCTGACCATGGTGTCGGTCGCCTCGTCCCACAGCACCGGCACCGTGGCGCGGCCGGAATAATCATCGTCGGCGCGGGTGTAGAGTTGGTGCAGATGGGTCACGGCATGCAGGGGGTCGGCATCGGCCCCCGGATACCCGCCGAAGCCCCAGCCTTCAGATGTCAGTACCGGGTTGACCACGGTCACGGCAATCAGATCCTCCAGCCCCTTCAGTTTGCGCGCGATCAGCGTGCGCGAGGCCCAGGGGCAGATGAGTGCCACATAGAGCCGGTAACGCCCGGCCTCGGCCTTGAAGCCCCCGGTGCCTGTCGGCCCCGGCGCACCATCGGCAGTGATCCAGTTGCGGAACGAGGACCGCTGGCGGACAAACCGCCCCTGTTCGTCCGTGGCCTGCACCGGGTGCCAGTCTGCAGTCCATTTGCCATTCACCAACATCTTGCGACTCCTTCGAATGGGGGAGGCCGCGCCGGGGGGACCGGCGCGGCACATGCTTTCGATCAGGCGTAGTGCACCCGGCCAGCGGTCTTGCCGCTGGGAACCAGTGCATAGGCACCATCGCCGAGCGCCGCGATTGCGGCCTGCACCACCGCCCACATCACCGGGTATTCCCAGCCACCGTTCGGGTTCGACCAGTTGAAGCCGAAGCTGCCATGTCCGAAGACGGCAGCGCCCAGAAGCATGGGCACCAACGCCGCCGAGACGAAGCGTGCCTTGACCCCGAGGATCAGCGCGATGCCGCCCGCGATCTCGACCAGCATCGTCAGATAGCTGAGCGCACCGGGCAGGCCGAGGGATTCGAAATAGCCGGCGGTTCCGGCGGGGGTAAAGACGAAGAGCTTGATGAGCCCGTGGACGAGGAAGAGGAGCCCAGTCGTCACGCGCAGCGCGAAAATGGCCTGGGGAGCGGTCTTGAAGTCGATCATGTCTGCGGTTCCTTCGAATGAGGTCAGGGGGAGGCCCGTCGGTGCGATCGTGTTACGTTGCGCCGCGGGGCTGGTCTTGTTTGGTGACAGAAACATGCGCCTTGCCGCGCTTGGCGAAAATGGCGAAGGCATGGTATCACTTTCCCTGCCATGTTCCGAATGAGAGAGCGTATGGATCTGGTTGACGGCATGCGCGTCTTTGTCGCCTCGGTCGAGACCGGCTCGTTCTCGGGGGCTGCGGCACGGCTGGGCATGTCTCCCAAACTGGCCTCCAAATACATGGCCGAGCTTGAGGCCCGGCTGGGCACTCAGCTTCTGCAGCGCACGACGCGCAGGCTTGGCCTGACGGCGGCGGGCGAAAAGCTGATGGCGCAGGCACCCGACTGGCTGGACCGGCTCGAGGAGATGACGGGCGGGTTGCGCGAGACGCACCGCGGCCTTTCCGGCACCCTGCGCCTCTCGGCCCCGGTTACCTTCGGAGAGCTTCAGGTCCTGTCCCACGTGCGCCGCTTCAGAGCCTCGCATCCTGATCTGGTGATCGACCTGCGCCTGTCGGACCGTTTCGTCGATCTTGCCGCCGAGGGCATCGACGTGGCGATCCGCATTGGGCGGCTGGGCGACTCGGCATTGATCGCCCGCCTCCTAGGGCGGACCAGCCTCGTGCCGGTGGCTGCCGGTGCTTACTTGAACCGTGCTGGGCGTCCCGAACATCTGGACGATCTGGCCCGCCACATCTGCATCCGTGACACGAACATGCGCGGGGATGGTGCCTGGCCTCTGACCGTGAGCGGCCAGCTGCACCGGATCGCTGTGCACGGTTCATATCTTGTGAACAGCACCCGCATGGCCCGGGATCTGGCGATCGAGGGCGAGGGAATCGCGCTCTGTCCCGACTACATGGTGCAGGCCGATCTGGATGACGGACGCCTGGAACAGGTCCTGCCCGAGATATCCGGGCCGCAACTTGACATTCATGCGGTTTATCTGGGGCAGCGCCGTCTGGCACGCCGCACACGCGCATTTCTGGATTTCGTCGCTCAAGGAATGGCGATGAGGACGGGTACGCCGTGAGTACGCACGCAAAGCCGCCTCTTCGCCAGAACGCTCCCCCAAACACTTGGCCGAGTCAAACTGGCATTGCGGCTCCGTGCCATCTTTCTCTGTGAAGACCGGTTCGGTGGGCGGCGCAATGCGCCGCCCTGTTTGCGCCGTTACTCGGCCGCGCCGTCCCCGGTGTAGGTAAACACCAGGATCGATCCGGGATTGGCCAGTTTATCAGTGGCACCCGCATCCGCGCCGCGGGCGATGCCGCCGGCGTCCGTGGCGACGCAGATCGTGCGGTTGTCGGGCGCGATCGCCAGGTCGCGGTAGCGGTTCACGGTGCCGAACAGCCGGTCGATGTCGCGGATGCCCTGACCGTCCCCGGTCAGCAGCAGGCGATAGACGGCGCCGTTCTTCAACGTCGTCACCAGAAGCGATGGCCCCCAGCCCGGGATCGGCCCGTCCTCGGGATAATAGTCGATGCTCGAGGGCGCGACCCCGGGCCGGCAGATGAAGAAGAGATCGCCGCAGGCCTCGTCCTCGAAGTCATAGCCGTTCGGCACCGTGAAGAGTGTCTTCAGCGGCTCGGCGAAGTCGCCGTCCCAGTCGGTCTCCTTCTCGAACGGCACCTCGTCGGGCAGACTCTCCTCGTCCATCAGGTTGGTCCAGGTGAGGTCCTCGCAGTTCGGCGCCTCGGACCAGTTGGCATAGACATAGGCCTGGTTGTCGCGGAAGCCAGCGACATGCGGCCAGCCGAAGTTGATGCCGCCCTCGAGGATGTTGATCTCGTCATCGGCATTGGCGCCGTGCTCGCTCTGATAGAGCGTGCCATCGGGGCCGAAGACGATGCCCTGCGGGTTGCGGTGGCCATAGGTGAAGACATGGCTGCGCACGCCCTCAATCTCCGGGTTGTCCTCGGGGATCGAGCCGTCCAGGTTCATGCGCAGGGTCTTGCCCTTGTAGGCGGACCAGTCCTCGGCGCCGACCTCCTCGGCGGTCGGCAGCCGCTGCGCCTCGATGGGCTTGCACCAGTTGCCGAACTGGTTGGCGCCCTGCTCGCCCAAGGTGGCGTAGAGCATGCCGTCCGGCCCGATCTTCAGCCGCCCGCCATTGTGGTCGTTGCCGGCCGGGATGCCCGAGATCAGCTCGGTCGGCTCGCCCAGTGTCCCCGCCGCCTCGTCATAGGCGACGCGGACGATCTTTGCCCTGGGGGCGTCCTGATCGTCGCCGTTGTCCGGCGTCGAGTCGTAGGTGTGATAGAGATAGACGTAGTTGTTCCCGTCCCCCTTCAGCAGATCGGGATGCAGCGCCATCCCGAGCAGCCCTTGGTGCTGCGCGTCGCTGAGCACGTCGTCGATCCTCAGCAGCTCGGTCTTTTCCCCCGTCTCGGGGTTGATGCGGCTGACACGGCCCGCCGAGCGCTCGGTCACCCAGAGCATGTCGTCGGGCCCCCAGGTGACCTCCCACGGGCCTTCGAGGCCGCTGGCCAAGACCCGGCCCGAAAAGGTCTCGAGTGCGAGGGCGTTGCCCGCGGGCGGTGCTTCCGCCTCCTGGGCCCAGGCCATGGGAATGGACAACGCTGTTCCCAGCAGAATGCCGAGAATGCTTCGCGTCATTGCAACCTCCCTGAAGCATGGCGGCAACGTCACGATGGCGCTGCAACGGAGATCCGCTCCTTTTCGCCATGCAAGGCGAACGGACTTGCGCCGGTGCGGTTCCGCACAGAAGGCAGCCAGAACTCAATGTGCCTTGCCAACTGCGCGCTTGCCTGAGCCTTCTGAGTCCCTCGCCACCTCACAGGCGCGCGCGGATGCATCTTGCCCGAGACGGAAGGCCCCCTTTGTCGTAGGCTGTCTGTCAGCCTGCACTGTCTTCCTGCCTGCAAGGCGCACGCAGGAAGTCCCGAGCTTGGAGGATGAGATGTCGGACTTCACCGTCGGCTACTTCGTGGGTAGCCTTGCGAAAGGCTCGATCAACCGCAAGCTCGCCAAGGCGCTGGTGCGGCTCGCGCCGGCCGGGCTGGAGATGCGCGAGATCCCCTTCGGCGCCCTGCCGCTTTACAGCTACGACTATGACAGCGACTTTCCGCCGGTGGCGCGCGACTTCAAGGCGGCGATCGCCGACGTGGATGCGGTGCTGTTCGTCACGCCCGAATACAACCGCTCGATCCCCGGCGCGCTGAAGAACGCCATCGACTGGGCGAGCCGCCCCTACGGGCAGAACGCGTTCACCCGCAAGCCCTCGGCGATCATCGGCACCTCGCCGGGCGCGATCGGCACCGCCGTGGGCCAGCAGCATCTGAAAAGCATCCTGGGCTTCTGCAACTCGCCGATGATGAACGCGGTCGAGGCCTATATCCAGTTCACGCCGGACCTGATCTCGGACGATGGCCAGGTCAGCGTGCCCTCCACCGAGAACTTCCTGCGCAACTACATGGGGGAGTTCCGCGACTTCATCGGGCGGGTGCTGAGCGTCTATCCGCGCGGGGGCTGACGCGGGAAGCGCCGATTGAGCAATGCGGAGCCGGTCACAGGTCACGGTTCGCCGTGGTTTGCCGCCGCACAAAGAAATCCACTCGGGAGTGAGACAATGCCAGAGCAATCGATCCGTCACACCATGGGGCGCGGGCGGCTGTTCGACTCGATCCTCGACACGGTCGGCGACACCCCGGTGATCCGGATCAACAACCTCGCGCCCCGGGGCGTGCGCCTCTACGTCAAGGCCGAGTTCTTCAACCCGGCGGCGTCGGTCAAGGACCGCCTGGCGCTGAACATTATCGAGGCGGCCGAACGCGACGGTACCCTGCAGCCCGGTCAGACCGTGGTGGAAGCGACCAGTGGCAACACAGGGATCGGTCTGGCGATGGTCTGTGCGCAGAAGGGCTATCCGCTGGTGGTGACGATGGCCGAGAGCTTCTCGGTCGAACGGCGCCGGCTGATGCGGATGCTGGGGGCAAAGGTGGTGCTGACCCCCCGCGCGCTAAAGGGCACCGGCATGTACATGAAAGCGGTGGAACTGGCTGACGCACATGGCTGGTTCCTGGCCCGCCAGTTCGAAACCGCCGCCAATGCCGATATCCATGAGGCGACCACGGCGCGCGAGATCATCGGCGACTTTGCCGGCGACCGGCTTGATTACGTCGTCACAGGCTACGGCACCGGGGGCACGGTGACCGGACTGTCGCGCGTGCTGCGCCGCGAGCGCCCCGAGACGAAGATCATCCTGTCCGAGCCGACGAATGCCGCCTTGGTGTCCAGCGGCGTTGCTCAGGAGCGCGGGCCGGACGGGGCCCCTGCCGCCAGCCACCCCGCCTTCGAGCCGCATCCCATCCAAGGCTGGACGCCGGACTTCATCCCCTTCGTGCTGCAGGAGGCGCTGGACAACGGCGGCTATGACGAACTGATCCCGGTCTCGGGGGCTGACGGCATCGCCTGGGCGAAGGAGCTTGCGAGCCGCGAGGGCATCCTGACGGGGATCTCGGGCGGGGCGAGCCTTGCGGTCGCCATGCGGATCGCCGAGCGTGCAGCCGAGGGTTCGGTGATCCTGGCCATGCTGCCCGACACCGGCGAGCGGTACCTGACCACGCTGTTGTTCGAGGGTATCAACGAGGACATGAACGAGGAGGAGCGCGCGTTGTCGCTCTCCACCCCCGGCTATCAGATGGGGTGACGGACCAACAGGAAGCGGGGACGCCGAAGGCTGCCGCAGTTGCCATCCTGCCAAGGGTCCGCGACTGTGGAGTCTGCGACGGCAAGGTCGTTGGTGGACGGCAAGGCGATTGGAAGATGACCGACCCTGCGGACAATACCGCAATGCTCGTCACGCGGCTGCGGACCCTGCTGTCGGACCGGAGGGCCGGAGCGACCTGTTTTACCTATCAGGAGCTCGCAAAGGCGCTTGGACTGGCTTCCCCCGGCAGCATCCAGCGGATCGCCGCCGCGCTCGAGCAGACGATGCGAGAGGATGTGGCTGCCGGGCGGCCCATGATCGCGGCGCTGGTCGTCAGCCGCACGGAGCGCCAGCCGCGGCGCGGTTTCTTCGATCTTGCAGTCGAACTGGGCCGGTTTCCGGCCGATGCGGAACGTCATTATGCGGCATGGCAGTCGGAGTGCACCGCAGTTTTCAAGAAGGTCTGCGGAAACGGCGCCTGACGTAGTTGCGCGAAGAAGAACGCCTTAGATGACCAACCTCGAACCGGTGCATCGAGGTTGGTGGCAAGACGGTGGACTTGGTCTTCATTAAGACGCTCTGGCCTGCTGCCGGTTTCGTGGACGTCAGGTTAAGTTTGCATAGCACGGGCCTCGAACGCCACC